>NZ_JBITGL010000004.1:0-168396 GCF_044456985.1 Nonomuraea sp. NPDC050663 | reverse complement strand
GAGTGCTTGGCGGTTCGTTTGGTGTGTGTTTTGGGTGGGCCTCTCGGTGGGGGGGGGGCGCCCCCGCGCGGGGGGGGGGTGGGGGGGGGGGGGCGGGGGGGGGGGCCCCCCCCCCCCCCCCCCCCCCCCCCCCGCTTCACCGCCGCCCACGAACTGGGCCACCATCTGCTCCAGGACGTCTACCACACTGATGTCAGCGTGGCCGCGAGTGTGGATGACCGCGAACGCATCATCGACGCCTTCGCTTCCGCTCTGCTCCTACCCGAAGATGCTGTGACCGCCCAATGGCAGTGCCGCGGCGACGCCGACGTCCGCACCCGGCTGATCGCGGTCTCCGGCACTTACCGCGTGTCATGGTCGGTGGCGGTTGCGACGGCGTACCAGCTTGGCCTGATCGGGGCAGCCGAGCGCCAAAGTCTACGTGCGGCCACCCCGGTTCGCGGGGACTTTCTGGCTGTCCTGGGTCGTGTGCCCGAGCCCGATCTGATCATTGGTGAGACCGGGCCCAACTGGCGCATGGCCGTTCTGGCAGGCTGGCGACAGCGGCGGATCAACGCGGCGCGAGTAGCCGAATTGCTCCGGGAGCCTCTCACTGACGAAGACCTTCCCCTTCGAGAGGCGATGCCCTGCACGCCATGACGACTCCTCCCCGAACCTTCGTCTGGGATGCCTCCGCGCTGCATCACGCCGCGGTGGCTGACCGGCTCGACGTCTTGGGTTCGATCGTCAGCTCTTGGCGCAACGTAACCACGGCGGCGGTTCTGCAGGAACTGGCTGGCAATGATCTGACCCTCGCCGGTCAGGACTGGTTGGAAGTAGTCCACGTCGACGGCTTGGCCGAGCTCGTTCTGCTGGCCCGGTGGGTGAACGTCTTCTCTTGTAACGCCCACAACCGCGGCGAGGCGACAGTTCTGGCTTGGGCTGAAGCCCATGGCGCTACCGCGATCACGGATGACCGTGACGCCCGCATCGCTGCCAAGCAGGAAGGGCTGGACGTACACGGCACACTCTGGGTCATCGCCGAAGGCATCCGAGCCGGTGTGCTGGACGGCGGCTCCGCCTCGGGGTTCGTGGACGCGTTAATGGCGAGCGGCGCGCGTTATCCGTTCTGCCGCGGACAGTTCCTGGTGTGGGCTGCGAAAAATTGCCTCTTGGCGCCATGACGCTCCAAACGACGGGCGCTGTTGGGCCCAGCTGGCATCGTGGCCCAACTCCGGACCTCACTCCCTCCCCATCAACAACTCCGCCAGCTCCCGCCGGTCCCGCGCCCCCGTCCGCTCGTACACCGCCCCCAGCGTGTTGGCCACCGTCCGCACCGACAGCACCAGCCGCTCGGCGATCTCCCGGTTGCTCAGCCCCTGCGCCGCCAGCAGTGCCATCTCCCGCTGCCGTGGCGTGAGGTCGGGCAGCTCCAGCCCCATCAGCGCGGGTGTCCGCACTCCCTGGCACCCCTGGGCCACCTGCCAGGCTCGGGTCTCGGCGGCGCGGGCGGCGCGGGCGGCGCCTGCGCGGCGGTGGGCCACGGCGGCCTGGGCGTACGCCTCGGCCGCGTAGAGCGCGCAGCCGAGTCGCTCGAACTCTCCTCCCACCTCCACCAGCGCGCCGCCGTCTCGCGCGTGCGCGTGCCGGACGAAGGTGGCCAGGAGCGGCCCTTCGGCCCGGGATGCGTCCAGGCGCGCCGCGACCAGTCCTGCCTGGCCCAGCCGTACGACGTCGTGCAGGGCGAAGGCCTCGTAGCAGGGCAGCGTCGCGGAGGCGAGGGCCAGCGACGCCGATATCGCCCCCGACAGGTCGCCGCGCGCGGCCAGCGACCACACGCGGGCGGTCTCCAGGGGAAAGATGTACGGGGGTCCGACGGGCAGGGCCATCGTGTCGGCGCGTTCCAGGGTTTCTGCGGCGCCGGCGACGTCGCCGAGCAGGGCCTGGGCGTGGGCGAGTTCGCCGAGGCAGGGGCCGGCGAGCGGGCCGCGTTCCGGCAGGGAGGCGCAGACCTCGCGGGCGCGGTCATGGGCCTCGCGGACCTTGCCGCGCATGCGCAGGACGCGGGCCTGCTGGGCGCCGAACTGGTGGATCACGCGCGGCCACGCGCCGAACTCGCCGCCCAGGCGCAGGCCCTCGTCGGCGGTGCGGGCGGCGGCGTCGAGGTCGCCGAGCACGAGCTGGGCCTGGGCGACGCTGTCGAGGAGGCTGGAGGTGAGGCTGGGCAGGCCGTACGGCTCGCGGGCGATGTCGGCGGCGGTCGCGGCGGCCTGCTCCAGGCATTCGGACGGGCGCGCCTGGTAGAGGAGGATCGCGGCGCGCGTGACGCCGTGGGCGCGGGCGCCGCGCGAGCCGTGGGCGAGGTCGTGGGCGACGATGCGCCGCATGAGGGTCTCGGCGCCCGGCAGGTCTCCGGCGGCGGCGGTGAGGGAGGCGCGGGTGCCGAGCAGGCCGAGGGCCAGTTCGGGGTCGCCGGGGCGAACGCCGTCGATGAGGGCGAAGGCGTCGTCGACCCGGCCGAGGCCGAAGAAGAGGTTGAAGGCGCGGTGCACGGTGCAGTCGATGCGCTGCTCGGGGGACAGGCCGAGGCGGTCGGCGGCGGCGAAGACCTGCTCGGACTCGTCGTACCTGTCGCTGTAGAAGAGCACGGTGGCCAGGGCCAGGCTCGCCGCGGCCCCGCCTCCCGCCTCGACGGCGGCCCTGGCCAGTCGTTCGGCCAGCCGCAGGTCGCGGGTCACCCGCGCCCTGTCGCATCCGGCGAGCAGCAGGGTGGGGTCGGCGGGCGCGCCGCTGTCGAGGCGCCAGACGGCCACGCGCAGCACGTCTTCGCGGCGCCGCTGCCCGGCGGCCGCGACGGCGTCGGCCAGGCGGCGCATCAGGCCGCGAGCGCGCAGCAGTCCGCATCCCGAGCGGATCACCTCGCCGTAGAGCGGGTGCGCGAGCCGTACCTGCAGGCGTTTGCCGTCGCGGTCGACCGCCACGAGGGCCCGGTCCTCCAGGCGCTCCACCGCCGCCTCCGACGACAGGTCGGCCAGTAGGTCGGCGCCGAGCGGCTCGCCGTACGCGAGGAACTCCAGCACCTCGCGCTCGTCGCCGGTCAGCTCGCCGATGCGCCCGGCGATGGCCTCGCGCAGCGACGGGGTCATGGTGACCTCGCCGCGCCAGCGCCACACGCCGCCGGCACAGGCCAGCAGTCCTGACAACACCAGTTCGCGCAGCCACAGTGCGTTGCCGTCGCTGGCGCGCCACAGCCGGGAGACCGCCGCGGGCTCGACGGGGCCGCGCAGGGCCGCGGCCAGGAGCTCGGCGGTCTCCTCCTCGGTGAGCGGGCTCAGGTCGAGGCGGGGCAGCAGGTCGTCCTTCCACAGCGCCTGGACCGCGTCGGGGGCGGGCGTCTCGGTGCGGACGGTCACGACGACTCTCGTACGGCGGTGCACGACGAGGTGGTGCAGCAGGGCGGCGGAGGCGGAGTCGAGCAGGTGGGCGTCGTCGACCACGACGAGCGGCGCCTTGATCGCGGCTGCGGCCCACCCGAGGGGGTTGCCCTGCGGCGGTTCGGCGGGCAGGAGCGCGGCGAAGGCGCCCAGCGGCAGCGCGGCGGCTGCCTCGGTGGCCCGCACCCAGGCGGCGGGGGCCGGGGCGGCCTCTCCGAGCGCGTGGGAGACCAGACGGCTCTTGCCCGCGCCCGGCGGACCTGCCACGACGATGCCGTGAGAAGCCGACCTGATCGCCGAGACCTGGCTGCTACGCCCGCAGAATGGCCACACACTTGAGTATGGCTTACTCATGCGCGGGAGCGCCGGGGAACGGGATCGTCAGATCATGAGCCTGCGGGATGTGGTCAGGGTGTGCGTGGGGGATCCTGGCGCGGAGATCGCCGGGCACCAGCGCGAGGCGTTGCGGTTCGCGGCGTTGTCGACGCGGGAGCTGCTGCGCTTCAGCGGCGTGACCGCCGACGGGCGGCCGTGGTCGGTGATGTCCAAGACGATCGAGTCGATGAAGCACGCCCCGATGCTGCAGCAGATCCCGCCGCAGGAGCGGGACAGGGCGGTCGCGCACTACCCGTGGCGTGCCGACGCCGACCTGTACCTTGATCCGCCGCCGCTGCCGCCGGGGCTCAGGCTGCCCGAGATCTACCTGATCGAGGACCTGGGCGACGACCGGCTGCGGATCTGGATGGAGGACGTGGAACAGGCGTCAGGAGGGTGGGACCTGCCGCGCTATCGGCGGGCGGCGCGGCTGCTGGCCGAGCTCGCCGCGCTCAGCCCGGCCAGGGAGGCCGATCTGGGCATGCGCTACTACCTGGCCGGTCCCGTCGAGAACGCCTGCCTGCCCGCGTTGCGCGATCCGGGGTTCTGGCGGCATCCGCTGGTCGCCGCCGCCGTCGATCCGCTGCTGCACGCGGACCTGCTGGCTCTGGCCGACCGCATCCCCGACCTGCTGGCCCTGTCGGAACGGCTGCCGCACTTCCACGCGCACGGCGACGCCTGCCCGCAGAACCTGCTGGTTCCGGCGGACGGCTCGGCCGAGTTCGTGGCCATCGACTGGAGCTGGCCCTATGCCACGGTGATCGGCTTCGATCTGGGGCAGCTGCTGGTCGGGCAGGCCAACGACGGGCTGGTCGATCCGGCGGAGCTGCCCGCGATCCACGAGGCGATCCTCGACTCCTATTCCGCGATATTTCCGGATAAGGAGGTCTACGAGGGCTACGTCGCCTCGCTGGTCCTGCGCACCGCCTGGATGGCGCTGCCCCTGGACCGGCTCGGCGAGCCGCCCACGCCCGAGCTCCACGAGTTCTTCCGCCGCCGCGCGGGTCTGGCGAGGTTCATCGTGGATCTCGGGCGCGGGCTCTGAACGAACGGGCTACCGCTTGGCCATCAGCGGGGCCACCGCCATGCGGACCAGCGCGAGCGCGTTGTCGTCGCCCGCGATCCTGTTGGCGCTGAGCTCGCCGCACGAGACGCACTCGTGGATGAGCATCCACTCGCCGTCATGCCGTACCGACAGGCTCAGCGGGTGCATGCGCCCCCGGCAGGCCGCCTGACGGTCGCCCGGCACCCGGCGGTCCAGGTGCAGGCTGGTCAGGCAGTTCGGGCAGTGGTTGCGATGCGCGGTGCCCGGCGCCTCGAACGGCACGTCGAGCCGGCAGCTGACGCACCTGAAGGTGTCGGGACCCGTACTGATCTTGCTGCGTTGCGGCCGCCGTTCGCGGTCCTTACGGCGCGGCATCACAACCTGCCCAGCGCTTCGAGCGGGAAAGGCGGATTCGACAGCGGCCGTACGGCCATGCGCAGCAGGATGAGCTGGTTGTCGTCCTCACGGACCGGTGAGGACGTCAGCTCTCCGCAACGCGAACAACGATGGATGATCATCCATTCGCCGGTGCGCAGCACCGCGATGGAGATCGGTGCCATGCGTGAGCGGCACTCCGAGGCGCCGCCCTGGACCCGGTCCAGGACGTGCAGGGAATGCAGGCAGGTGGGGCAGTGATCACGACGCCCTCCGCCGGGTGCGCCGGCCGAGACGGTCAGGCCGCAGCGTTCGCAGACGAAGGTGTCGATGAGATGTGCGGACAACGCCGGAGCTCCTTGCTCTCTGAAAGAAGAAAGGGGGCAAGGAAGGCCGAGCGTGCGTTTCTCAGCTGTGGTGGAAAGGCGCGCTCGGCGCGGGCTGGGTCATATGCCATTCCTCGGGTCGGCTCCGGACGGGTCGCGGGGAGCGTAACAAGGAGGCCGAGCGCGCGGCCAACCATTATTTGCGGCGTGCCCGCCACTCCCTGACGATCTCGTCGGCGTCGAAGGGCATCAGGTTGAGCGGGGGACCCGACATCGCCGTCCGCAGCGCCTTGGAGATGCGCGCGTTGATCTCCTCGACGATCTGCCGCGCCTGGGTCTCCGACCGGGCGCCGAGCGCCTCCTCGCGCGCCACCTCGGCGTCCTTGCGCAACTGGAGCGTCGGGGGAAGGGGCAGTTTCAGCCCTTCGTCGCGCACCTTCTGCTTGACCCACCACAGGTCGTCGAGCGGCTCACCGGCCCCCGGCAGCGGCTTGCCCGTGCCGGGCAGGTCGTCGAACTCGCCGCGCTCGGTCGCTTCACGAATCTGCTTGTCGATCCAGCTCTCGAAAGGCATGCCCAGGGGCTTGCGGTCCGTCATGCAGTCAGCCTACAAAGTCAGGAATCTGAATGATTCTCGGGTTAATCTGTGACGCCTGCCGTACGCTGCGATGGCTCGTCCAGCGGAGGTTGAAGTGAAAGCAGAGACTCTGGTCGGTGGCCACCTGGCGCTGTTACGCACGCGCCGCGGCCTGCGGATGGAGGAGGCCGCCACAGCGGTGGGGCTGACGCTGGCCCAGGTCTCCGGCGCCGAGCACGGCCGCCACCCGCTGGGGGAGCAGGAGGTGGGCAGGCTCCTGACCCTGTACGGCGTGCACGACTGGCACGAGGCCCAGCACCTGCAGTCGCTGGTGCGCGGCGAACGATCGCCCGGCTGGTTCGACGAGCCGCCCATCCCGCTCTGGATGGCCGCCGCGCTCGACGCGGAGGACCGCGCCAGCCTCATCTACAGCTACGGCCCGCACTACCTGCCGTCCCTGCTGCACACCCGCGCCTACGCCGAAGCGGCGGTGCGCGCCTTCCAGCGTCCCGGCGCGACCCCCGAGCAGCTCCGCGGCGGCGCCGACCTCATCATGAAACGCCAGGAGCTGCTGCGCCGCGACGAGCCGCCGACCCTCTGGGTGGTGCTCGACCGCAAGACCCTGCTCGACCCGCCCCTGGCAGGAGTGGAGGCACGGCTGGCCCAGATCGACCACCTCATCGAGGCCGCCAAGCAACCGCGCATCACCCTGCAGATCACCCGGCCCAGCGCCGTCACCCAGTACCTCTACCAGGGCGCGCCCTTCACCCTCACCCGCTTCCCCGAGGCGCAGCGCGCCGACCTGCTCACGCTGCACATGATGCACGGACCCCGGATGGTCTCCGACCGGCAGCAGGTCGAGGACTACCACGTCGCCTTCGCCCGCCTCTACATCTCCGCCCACCCGGCCGACGTCACCATCGAGGTGCTGGCCGAGATCAGGGAGCAGCTCAGTGGACAGGCCTGAGGACCTGCTATCACGACCCAGCTCGGCACGCATCTACGACGCAGCGCTCGGCGGCAAGCAGAACCTCGGCGCCGACCGCGCGGCCCTGGCCAGCACCCGCGCGCTGAGCCCGACGACCGCGCAGGCGCTCATCGCCCACCACCAGCAGGTGCACCGGGTGGTGCGCTACCTGGCGGTCCAGGGCATCGACCAGTTCCTGCTCGTCGGCAGCGGCCTGCCCAGCGCCCTGCCGCCGCACGCGACCATCCTCCCCCTCAACCCCCTGGCCCGTGTCGTCTACGCCGACCGCGACCCGCTCGCCCTCGGCCACGCCCGCGCCCTGTTCACCTCCGACCGGGTGCGCATCGCCGACTGCGACATCAGCCGCCCCGAGGACGCCCTCGGCCACACCTTCCTCGACTGGGACCGGCCCGTCGCCGCGGCGGTGTTGTCGATGCACGAGGTCGCCCACTCGCCGGTCCCCGCCTACCGCGCCGCGCTCGCACCGGGCAGCTTCCTGTGGCTCACGCTCTGCTCCCTGGAAGGCTTTCCGCAGGAGGTACAGGCGACGGTCCGCGACATGCGGCTCGGGCTGACCTTCAGGACCGTCCGGGAATGTCACGAACTGCTCGACGGGCTCGAACTGGTCGAGCCCGGGCTGGCCTGGGTCAGCCAGTGGCGGCCCGACGGGACGGAACCGGCGATCGTCCCCGAGCACTGCGGCTGGCTCACCGCCGTCGCGCGTTTGTGAGCCCTCGTACGAACGCCACTGTTACGGCCGCCGCCGCGGCGCCCAGGCAGACCCGGCGCGCCAGCCGTACCGCCCGCCTGATGTCGCCCACCTCCGGCTTTCGGCCGTCGCCCATCTCGGGGCGGTGCTCGACGCGCGTGCCGTACACGTTGGTCCCGCCCAGCGTGATCCCCAGACCGCCGGCGAAGGCGGCCTCGCAGCGGCCCGAGTTGGGGCTGGGATGGCGGTGGCCGTCCCTGCGCAGTACGGCGAGCGCGTTGCGGCGATCGGGGGCGGCGGCGACGGTGATCAACCCCGTCAGGCGGGCGGGAATGTAGTTGGCCACGTCGTCGGTCCTGGCCGCGGCCCAGCCGAACCGTTCGTACCTGGGGGAGTGGTGCCCGACCATGGCGTCGAGCGTGTTGATCGCGCGGTAGGCCAGCAGGCCGGGCACACCCGCGACCGCGCCCCAGAACAGGGGGGCGACGACGGCGTCCGAGGTGTTCTCGGCGACGGACTCGATGGTCGCCCTGGCGAGCTCGGGGGCCTCCAGGTGCGAGGGATCCCGCCCGCACAGGTGCGGCAGGCGCTCGCGAGCCGCGCCGAGGTCGCCCGACTCCAGGTGGCCGGCCATGTGCTCGCCCTCACGCGCCAGCGTCGTGCCGCCGAGCACCGCCCAGGTCGCGGCGGCCGTCAGCAGGGTCCTGGCCGCCGGAGGGGCCTTCTCCGCGGCGACGCCCAGGGCGGTGGCCGAGCCGACGAGGATCGCGACGTGCGCCACCCCGTTGGCGCGGGCGTCGCCGTACAGCCTGCGCTCCAGAGCGGCGGCGGCGCGCCCGAAGAGCGCGACCGGGTGGCCGCGGCGCGGGTCGGCGAAGGCGGCGTCGAGCGCGACGCCCAGGGCGAGGCCGAGGGCTCTAGACGAGATGTGTTTCTGCTCGACGCCGGGCGCTCTAGACGAGATGTGCACGAAGTTCATCTTCGTGTACATCCAGCCATGCGGCGGCCCGCCTGATGCGCTGCCCCGCGCCCGACGACCACATCGTGGCCCAGGCCCCGCCCCGCGCCGCCCGCTCGCGCATGACCGCGTAGGAGCGGTGGAAGCGCAGGCGCGACAGCTCGATGAGGCGGCGCCGCTCGCGGGGCAGCAGGCCGTACGCGTCGCAGAAGAGCCTGATGCGAGGGCCGGGATCGGTGTCGCGCAGGACGGCGGGCCGGTCGACCGGGTCGGCGATCGGCGCCCAGTGCCTGAGGGTGGTGACGACGTCGAACAGCCGCGTCGTGGGGCGGGCCAGGTCGAAGTCGACGAAGGCGACCGGAGTCGCGCCGCGCAGGATCACGTTGTCGGGCGTCAGGTCGCAGTGGCCGATGACCTCGGGCGGCCCGTCGTCGTTGGAGCCGCCCTCCCAGCCGTCGAACGTCAGCGGGAACGACGCGGTCGCGTCGTGGAACTCGCGCAGCAGCACGGCCAGCCCCTTGAGCGCCTCGTCGCTCGCGGCGTCGTCGGTCAGGCCCGCGACGCCCTCGACGTAGGTGACCACCTCGCGGCCGCGTGAGTCGAAGCCGAGCACGCGCGGGGCGCCGTCGAACCCGGCGCGGTGGAGGTGGTCGAGCAGGGCGTGCACGTTGGGCGTCGACGGGCAGGCCGGTCTGCGGACGGTGTCGCCGATCCGCACCACGCCGTCCGTCACGTCTCCGCCTCGCAGCGGGATCTCGTGCACGAGCGCCGTGACCATGGCAGAAGAGCATAAAGCCATCTCAGGGGCTCGCGCCTGGCGTTTTCTGCCAGACGCGAGCGAGTTGTTATCTGGCTTTTACTACAGAGACCGGTTGTACGCCCTGAATGCCCGGGTGCTGGCGAAGCCCAGCAGCAACGTCAGCGCCGCGAGCAGGCCCAGGTGCGCCCAGTCGACGGTGCCCGCCATCGCCTCGCGGGCGGCCACCACCGCCCAGTTCACCGGGTTGTAGGCCGCCACCGTCGCGATCCAGTCCGGCATGACCTGCTCGGACATCATCGTCGACGACAGGAACATCAGCGGCAGCACCAGCAACTGCGTGGCGCCGATGAGCGCCTCCGTGGTCCTGGCCAGCAGGGCGATCGCGTTCGACAGGCTCGCGAACGCGGCCACCATCAGGATCGCGGCGACCAGGGCGAGCAGGACCCCCGGCCCGATCGTCGCGCCCATCAGCCACGCGGCGACCAGGACGATGCAGGCCTGCACCACGTAGACGATCGCGTTGTGAAGGATCGATCCGGTGATCAGCGCGCCGCGCCTGACCGGGGTGGTCAGGACGCGGTCCATGATGCCGCGCTCCATGTCGTCGACGAACGCCGCCCCGCTCCAGCCGCTGCTGAACAGGGCCGTCATGATGAGCACCCCGGGCAGGAGGAAGTCGAGGTAGTCGCCGGCGCCGAAACCGGGGAGCTCGACGATACGGCGGAAGAGCTGGCCGAAGAGGAGGAGCCAGATCATCGGCTGGATGAGGGTGATGACGACGAACATCGGCTGGCGGAGAAGAGCGCGCAACCCCCTGGTCATGAAATATCCGGCATGACGCACGAACTGCCCCCGCACCCTCACGGTCGTGGTGCTCACGCCGCCACCTCCTCGAAGACGCGGCCCGCGTGGCGCAGGTACACGTCGTCCAGCGACGGCCGGGCGACCGTCACCGACAGCACCGCCACCCCCGCCGCATCGAGCGCCGCCAGCACGGCGGGCACCGCCGCCGCCCCGTCGTCCGCCCTGGCCCGCAACGACCTGCCCGCCGCGGTGATCTCCGTCGTCAGCCGCTCCAGCGCCCGCTGAGCCCGCATCGCGTCGCCGGCCTCGGCCAGCTCCACCTGTACGGCATCGCCGCGCAACTCGCTCTTGAGCCCCTCGGGGGTGCCCAGCGCCACCACCCGGCCCCGGTCGACGATCGCCAGCGTGCTGGCCAGCTTGTCGGCCTCCTCCAGATAGTGCGTGGTGAGCAGGATCGTCAGCCCCTCGTCACGCGAGAGCGCCGCGATCTCCGTCCACATCGCCGCCCGCGCCTCCGGGTCCAGCCCGGTCGTCGGCTCGTCGAGGAAGAGCACCTTCGGGCGGTGGATCAGCCCCATCGCCACGTCGAGCTTGCGCTGCATGCCGCCGGAGTACGTCCTGGTCAGGCGGTCGGCCGCCGCTTTGAGGTCGAAGCGCTCCAGCAGCTCGTCCGCGCGCCGCCTCAGGTCACGCGGGCGCATGCCGTACAACCCGCCGTGCAGGACGAGGTTCTCCCTGCCGGTCGCCCACGGGTCGACGCTGATCTTCTGCGAGACGCAGCCGATCGCCAGCCGTACCCGGCCCGGACTCTTCGTCACGTCATGTCCCACGACGTGCGCCGTGCCCGAGTCGGGCGTGGTCAGGGTGGTGAGGATCTTGATGGTCGTCGACTTGCCCGCCCCGTTGGGGCCCAGCAGTCCGAACACGGTGCCCTCGGGCACCTCGATGGTCAGGCCGTCAAGCGCACGCTGCTTGCCGTACGTCTTGACCAGTCCCCGTGCCGCAATCGCCGGCATGGTCGCCCTTTCTGGTGTCAGGGCGTGGAGGGCTATCCTGAGGTTGCCCGAGGGTTTCGCCTCCACGCGGAACCTTCCGCCCCGGCACCGGTGCTGCAACACCGGCGCCGGGGCTCTTCTGTTCTGTCAGGTTGTTTCGTCCGGCTCCCGATGCCACTCCCGCCAGAGCTCCAGCCCCTCCAGCGTGCCGTCGCGCAACTGCCCGACCAGCTCGCGCAACCAGCCCAGCTCCGCCCGGCGCAGCGTGATCACGTACTCCATCTCGATCAGCAGCAGCCTCGCCAGCCCGTCCTTCAACGCCGACTCGTACATCGCCTCCTGACCCTGCACCTGCTGGGTCAGCCGCATCAGCCGCTCCTCCAGGAGTCGCAGCACGATCTCCGGCTCCAGCACCCCGACCAGCGACAACCCGGCCTCGAAGTCGGTGAACTCCTGGGCCGGCGTCGCGAGCAGGGAGCTCAGCCAGTCGATCATCTCGACGCGCCCGGCCTCGGTGATCTCGTAGATCGTCCGCTCCGGCCTCCTGCCCTCACGGACCACCTCCTTCACCCTGACCAGGCCCCGCTTGTCGAGACTCTGCACGACGGAGTAGAGGGTGCCGTAGTTGAGCTTGATGCTCTCTTCCTTGTGGCGCTCCCGCATGGTGGTGGCCAGCTCGTACGGATGCATCGGCCCTTCGAACAGCAGGGCCAGCACGGCCAGGGCCAGGGGGTTGCTCCTGGATCGCATGGGGCCTCCTGGTCGAATACTCGACTTCGAGTATGTACGGAGACGCGATACATCGCAAGATGGATGGGTAATCGAGTTCGTGGCTGGGTGTGGGATCATGCACAATGATGCGTGGGCGCCCTTAGCTCAGCTGGACAGAGCACCGGACTTCTAATCCGACGGTCGCAGGTTCGAATCCTGCAGGGCGCGCTTACTTGGCCGGTTGAACCCTTCTGATCAGGCCTTTTGTGTGATCGCACTTTGGCGGCATGTGCGGCCCGTAGGCCGTCACCGGTGAGCTGAAGGGCGATCCAACGGCGGGTGGTGACGTCGCCGAATGGTGAGATCGGCCGCGTACTCCCGGCTTCGAGCGCTGGTGAATGTCGAGGGTCGCCTGGTTCGCTCAGCGAAGACGAGTGCCGAAAGCAGGCGGCAGGCGCTGGTATCACAACAAGGACGATCATCGAGTAGTTGTGCTGGCTACATCGCGGAGGCCGCCGCGGTCCTTGCCGACGCCTAGCTGTACTTGGTCATGGACTTGGTGACAGTCGGCTGATGGGTGGCTGGCCGCCGAGGGCTGAGTGGGGTCGCTGATGGTTGTAGTAGTCCAGCCAGGGGCCGAGGGCGTCGGTGCGGTGTTGGTTGCTGGCATACGGCTGGCGGTAGGCCCATTCGGTGGCCAGGGTGCGGTTGAGGCGTTCGGCTTTGCCGTTGGTCCAGGGGCAGTGCGGTCGGGTGAATTTCTGGCGGGCGCCCAGGGCGGTGCAGGCTTGCTGGAAGGCGCGGCTGATGCGGTAGTTCTTGGCGTTGTCGGTCATCACGCGCTCGATGCGGGTGATGCCGTGAGCGGCGAAGAAGGTGGCGGCGCGGGCGAGGAAGGCGGCGCAGGTCTCGCCTTTCTCATCGGTCAGGACTTCGATGTAGGCCAGGCGGGTGTGGTCGTCGATGGCGGTGTGCAGGTAGTCGTAGCCGATCCCGCGTCCGCGGACCTGTTCGCTGCGGCCGTGGACTCGGTGGCCGCCGCCGTCGGGGATGCGGCCGAGCTTCTTGACGTCCAGGTGGATCATGTCGCCCGGTGCGGGGTGCTCGTAGCGGCGGCTGCTCATGCGGGTGGCACGGATCGGGGTACCGGTCAGCGGGTCACACGCCGATAGTGGTTGCGTGCCGTGGCGGCGCAGGATCCGGGTGATGGTGCGGGCGGGCACGCCGGTGGCGGCGGCGAGCCGGTCGGGGCCGGCGCGCAGCTCGTCCCGGGCGGCCAGGACCCGCTGCTCGGTCTCGGGCGGGGTACGACGGGGTGAGGAGCGTGGTCCGCTGCGCCGTTCCCTCAGCCCGTCCCGGCCTTCGGCGAGGTAGCGGCGGACCCAGCGGTGACCGCATTGGCGTGATACGCCCATCTCGGCGGCGACATGGGCCACGGGGCGGCCTTCCTCCACGACACGGCGGACCAGCAGGCATCGGCCGTGGAAGGTGAGCCGGGCGTTAGCGTGTGCCATGAAGACCTCCGTGTGTTTGGTGAAGCGGCAACTCCACTAAGCCCGGAGGTCTTTCTGCTGGTCAGCTACTCACGACCACGTGTCACCAAGATCTTGGCCAAGTACACCTAGCGCGACCCGCGGATCTCTGCGGCTTCCTGAGGGACCTCAGCCGCCGGCTCAGGAATCGACGGTCCTGGTCCGGCGATCTCGCCCGGTGAGGACGGCGCCGTGCACAAGTCCGAAGATGCCGCAGATGCTGAATTGCGTGATCACTCCGATCAGCAGCCGCTCGGGCCAGGTGTCTCCGCTAGCGTCGCTCTCAAGCGTGGCCCACGTGACCGCGAGCACAGCCAGACTGACGGCCAGCAGGGTACGGCTGAGTCGGGCGTAGGTACGTCGGGGAAGCACGCGGCCCAGCCGTATGAGGAGCAGGGGCGCTGAGAGGGTGGCGACGGTGGTGAGGGAGCCGCCTGCGAAGGTGCCCAGGAGGTAGACGATCGGGGCGTCGAAACCCCCGTGATCAGTCCAGTCGTACTTATCGTGTAACCACGATCCCGTGGCCCCGATCAGGGTCAGGGGGACGAGGTGCGCCATGAACGCGGGGATCGTCGTGGGGAACCTGTCACTGTCGGGAGTGTCGGTCATCGCCGCCCTCGATCGGTCCGGTGCGTGCGTCCAGCCTGACACCAGAATGTCTAGCCTCTTCTAGGTCATCGCTGCAATGGCCTGGGTGCCCGGGATGAGTCAGGCTCTGCGGTTCGGGCGGCCGAGTCGGTCCCAGATGTGGCGTGCTCAGATGATCGAGAAGGGGTTCGTATCGATCTGCTCTGCTTCATGCGAGCTGATACGGCTCGCCGTCCCAGACGGGCCACGGGGAACCTGTTGTGATCCGCATCCGATCCACACGTGGTGCCGCCATGGCCCGATTCCGATGCATCCATCGCGTCGGAGTCCGACATTGCGCAGGGTGGTGAGCACCGGGTCAAGAGCTCTGGTGACGTCTGGTGTCCGGAGAGATGCTCGGCTCTTGTCCATGACGCGCAGCCTAGGAAGAGGGATGCCGGTTCGTCGGGGGTTGTGGCCGGGCAAAGGCGAGGGCCCGGATCGTGTACCGATCCGGGCCCTCGCTTCGTTCATGCTCCGAATGTCAGCCGGTGACGGGGACGGAAGTCTTCACCGGCGTGGGGGTCGGGGCGGGCGTGGGGGTCTCGTCCGTCTCCGGCACGTCCTCGCTCCAGTCGACCCAGGTGTTGGTCACCGTGGTGCCCTTGCCGCCGGTGTGCGTCACCGTCGGGGTGGGGGTCGGAGTGTGGGTCGGCGTCGGGGTGTACGTGGGAGTGGGCGTCTGGGTGGGGGTGGTGGTGGGGGTCGAAGTCGGGGTGTGACTCGGCTTCGGGGTGTGCGTGCAGCCGCAGGTCGGCGACGTGGTGGGGGTGTGCGTCGAGGTGGGCGTCTGCGTGGGCGTCGGCTCTTCCTTGCACTGGACCTTGAAGACCTTGTGCTTGGGGGCGCCGTTGCTGCCGTCGAAGTCCCAGTACAGCTTGTACTGACCGTCAGGCAGGTCGATGTCGGCCGTGCGGCCGTGGCCCTTGGCGTCGAGCGTCAGCGTGCCGCTCTTGACCAGGTCCTCCTTGCCGGGCTGGGTCTTGATCTCCCACTTCACCGACTGGACCTTGTCGAAGCCCGACCCGACCAGATAGAACACGCACACCTTGGGCTCGTCGCGAGGGTCGTCCTCGGGAGTCGTCGACTCGTGGACCTTGACGGTGCCGTTGTCGCCGGGCGTGGTCCCCAGGGCCGCTCCGGCGGAGGGACTGGTGGAGACGACGAGCGCTGCGAGCGCCCCCGCCGCGAGCATGAGCGTCGCCGTGAGCCGGCGACTGAAGGAAGAGAGTCTTGGGGGTGTCACGACCGCACCTCGGGAGGAAGTAGAGCTGAGTCTCACGGGACTCATCTATGCAAGAATGACGCATCCGTTGACCCACGCCCCTCAAACGTTCCAAAACGTTATACAGCAGGGTCAAACGGTTAGGCGTTCGTGTCGTCTGTGCCGTACAACTCTGGAGCCGATCGTGCCCCTCGCTGCCCCCCGCCGACTGATCGGCGCCGCGCTCGTCGCCGCCAGCCTCGTCGCCTCGACCCCCGCCGGTGTCGCCGCCGCGCCCGTGACGAACGCCGCCGCCACCGAGGCGGTCGCCAAGCTGCCCCAGGCGACAACCTTCACGACGCTGGCTGGGCTTCCCGCCGACACCGACCTGTACGGCAAGCTGAGCGGCTTCGTCGTACACCCGGTTCGCACGGTCTACGTCTACGCGCAGCCGGGTGGCGCCAAGCCTGTGGCCACTCTGCCGGCCAAGCAGCTCGGCAGCCAGACCTGGGTGCCGGTGATGGAGTCGCGCAAGGGCTGGTACCGGGTGCTCCTGCCCAGCAAGCCGAACCACCTGACCGGCTGGATCAAGTCCAAGGGGCTGAAGACGGCGCGCAGCAGCCACCGGGCGATCGTGACGCTCAGCACCAAGCAGCTGATCGTGATGAAGGGCAAGAAGAAGATCGGAACCTGGCCGGTCGCGATCGGCGGGCCCGAGACGCCGACCCCGACGGGCCGGACCTTCATGCTGGCGTTGATGTCGCCGAAGAAGAAGACGTACAGCCCGCTGATCCTGCCGCTGGGCACCCATTCGCCGACGCTCGACACGTTCGGCGGCGGGCCCGGCACGGTGGCCTTCCACGGGTGGCCGGACAAGAAGGTGTTCGGCAAGGCGGTCACGCACGGGTGCATCCGGGTGCCCGCGAGCGCGCTGAAGGTGCTGGCGCGCATGCCGCTGGGGACTCCGGTCCTGGTCGCTCCCTGAGAACGGTTGCTTGTGGTGACGTGACACCGCACAATCGTCCGGAGTGAAACGCTGTTTCCCTCCGGAGGTGCTTCGTGCGGTGCGCGGTCATCGGGTGCGGGCATGTGGGGCTCGAGCTCGCCCGGCTTCTGACGGGTGCCGGGCATGTCGTGGTGGGGACGACCACGACACCTGGGCGAGTGGGCGAGCTGGCCGCGGTGTGTGCCGAGGTGGTGGTGCTGCGCGGCAGCGACCGCGAGGCGGTCGCGCGGGCCGTGGACGGGGCCGACGCGGTCGTGCTGACGGTCGGGCCGCGGCTGGCCAGAGCGGTCGACGCCGCGGCGAGGGAGGCGGAGTACACCGACACGCTGGTGACGACGGCTCGTACGGCGGTGGCGGTGCATGACAGGGTGGTGTTCGCGAGTTCGGGGTCGGTGTACGGCAGCGGCGTATCGAATGGCGCCGCTGGGGACGTGACTTCTGCTGCCGACGCTGGGGAACATCCCGTGGGCGCTGATGCCGTACTCGACGAGAGCGCACCCACCACCGACAGCTCCGACCCCTCACCGCGCTCCTATCTCGCCGCCGAGCGAGCGGTCCTGGCTAGTCCGGGTGGCGCCGTTGTGCGCATCCCCGACGTCCATGGGCATCCTGCGGACCTCGACTATCCGGCGCGGGTGCGTTTCGCCCACAGCCACATGGGCGGTGCCGTGCCGTTCGCTCCCGATGCGCTGCTCTACCGCATCGACTACCGGGACGCCGCCGCGGCGCTCACGTTCGTGGTGACCGAGGGGCTGACCGGCGTGTACAACGCCTACCCTGACGCGGAGATCCCGCCCACGAATGCCGAGGCGTTCGCCGCCATCTGCGATGCGGAAGGGCTGCCGCTGCTTACCTATCGCAGCCAGATCCGGCTTCCGGTGGTGCCGGTCTCATCGGCCAGACTCCGCGCGGCCGGGTTCCGTTTCGGCCACAAAGGCGGCTGAAGGCACTGAGGCGGCTGAAGTCAAGGAAGCCGCTGAGGCCGCTGAGCCGTCGATCTCGCCGCCTCCACTGCCGAGTGATCGTCCCACCAGGCGCCCGAACGCCATCGCCGGCGTGAGGCACATCCCCGAGCAGAACGCGTTTCCGTTGACGGCCGCCGACCCGATCACCTCACCCACCGCGTACAGCCCGGGAATGACCCGCCCGTCCGCCCGCCGCACCCGCAGCCGCTCATCCACGTCGACCCCCGCAAAGGTGATCAACGTGACCGGCCGGTTCTCGATCGCGTAGAACGGCGCCTCACCGATCACCGCCGGTAGATGGGTGCGCCCGAAGTCCTCGTCCACCCCCTCCCTCACCGCCGCGTTGTACCGCCGTACCTGCTCGGCGAGCCCGACGCCCGAGATTCCCGCGAGCGACGCCAGCTCCTCCAGCGTTCCCGCCCGATGCACCCCGCGCCGGTGCCCGCACGCGGCGTCCAGCTCTTGCGGTGACCACCCGTGCACCATCGGGGGTGACTCGCGTAATGCCCGGGCGTCGAAGATCATCCAGAACGTCATCCGCTCCAGCTTCATGAGAGCCCGTTCCTTGCGGTCGATGCTCGGTTCGTCCTCGGCCACCCAGCGCCGGCCGTGCCGGTCGACGTAGATCTCCCACGGCGGGCGTTCCTGGGCCACCAGGTGGGGGCGGTGTATCCAGTCGACGCGCGGATCGTCGTCGGACTCGGGCGGGAGGCCGCCGAAGGTCGGCAGGTATCGCCCCGTGCCCTGGAGCCCTGCGCCGATCCGCCTCGCCATCAGGAGCCCGGACCCGGTGGAGGTGGGTGCGGCCGAGGTGGTGAGTGGTGCGCCTTCCAGCTCGGCGAAGAGGTCGGCGTTGAAGCCGAACCCGCCGGTCGCCAGCACGACGGCCGCCGCCTCCCACCGCCGCCCGTCCGCGGTGATCACGCCTCTGACGACGATGCCGCCGTCGGCGGGGCCACCTGCGAGGGCGTCACCGTCGACGCTGCCACCGAGGGGGCCGCCGCCGGGGAGATCGGGGCGGAGGGGGTCGGGGCGGAGGGGGTCGGGGCGGAGAGGGCCGCCATCCAGAGGGCCGCCGCCGAGGGAGCCACCGCGGGGGGATCCGCCGCCAAGGGATCCGCCGCCAAGGGATCCGCCGCCAAGGGATCCGCCATCGACAAGGGCGCCATCGAGAGGGCCGTCACCGGGGACGCCGCAACCAAGCGAGCCCTTACCCAGCGAGTCGCCCTCAGGGGAGCCGCCGCCGAGAGGGTCGCCATCCAGAGGGCCGCCGCCGAGAGGGCCGTCATCGAGGGGGCCGCCGCCACCAGTGGGCGCGCCTCCGTCCGAGTCGTCCTCCACCAGCAGTTCCGCGACAGCCGTCCCACACAGCACCCGCACCCGCCCCCTCGCCACGTGCGGTTCCAGCAGCCGCCGCAGCGCGGCCAGCACCGCGGGCCCGCCGGGTGTCTCCGTCGCGTGCACTGTGCGCGGCGTCGTGTACGGCTCGTGCCCGTACACGATGCGCGGCGTCCCAGGGTCGGCGACGAACCCGCCCCCTGCCAGCCACTCCAGCACCGCTGGCTGCTCGGCCAGCGACAACCGCGTCAGGTCCTCCCGCCCCGTCCCCCGGTTGATGCGCACGATGTCCGCATAATGCCGTTCCGGGTCGTCCTCGATCCCGCGCTCACGCTGCGCCGAGAAGCCGCCCGCCGACAGGTGGCCTCCGGAGTACGGCAGCGCCCCGCCGATGTCGGCGGCCTGCTCGAGCACCAGCACCCGGCTGCCCGCGTCCGCCGCGGCGATGGCGCACGCCAGCCCGCCGGGTCCGGCCCCGACCACGATCACATCCCACCGCATCCTCATCCTTGATGGATACAGTGTTTCCTCAGACGTGACAACAGTCGGGACCGGCGCACCCCCGGAGTCAGCCCGTGCTGCACGACACCGTCGGCCAGGTCCTGTTGCCGTTGTGCTGGATCGTCACCCCCCAGTTGTTGCCGCTCCCGTTGGGTCTGGCCGTCAGCACCTGGGCGCTGGGATAGGCGGCGCTGATGTTCCACGAGGCGATGATCTTCGCCGGTGAGGGCACGTTCATGGTCACGGTCCACGTGCTGGAGCCGCTGACCGACACGTTGAGGTTGTAGCGGTCGCTCCACTGCTGCCCAGCGGAGAGCGTCGCCGTACAACCGCCGCCACCACCTCCGCCGCCCCCGGACCCGCCGGCGGTGATGTTGGAGTTGCCGCTGCTCTGGTAGCCCTCCGTCGCCATGATCATGTAGTCATGGCTGCCCAGGCTCATGCCGTTCCTGGACCAGGCGTCGAAGTGGTTGCCCGAGGTGATCGTCCCGCCGGTGCGCTTGGACTGGCGCACGCTCCAGTACTGGTTGAACGTCCGGTTGCCCTCGATGGAGGGGGCGTTGTAGCGGGTCGTCTGGTAGATGTCGTACGTCCCGCCGTCGCTGGTCACGGTGCCCTTGTACGTCCCGGTGGGTCGATAGGTGCCCCAGTTGTCGACGATGTAGTACTCCACGAGCGGATTGCGCGTCCACCCGTAGAGCGTCAGGTAGGCGTTGCCCGAGGGATTGAAGCTCCCCGAGTAGCTCACGCTACGGCGACCGCCCGTGCTCCAGCCCTTGCCGGCCACGAAGTTGCCCGTGTTGCTCCACGAGGTCCGGTAGTTGCCTCCCGTGGAGAGGGTCATGGAGACCGTGCCGGGGCTGTCGGTCCAGAAGGAGTAGAAATAGCCGTTGTCGTTGCCGGTCTGGTTGGAGGTGATGGTCGTGTCGGCGTGGGCGCCGCTGGGCAGAGTGATCGCGGCGAGGATGAGCGCCATGACGCAGGCGCTGCGCACGAGTCGCCGGATCCAGGGGATGTCGTTCAAGAGCGGCTACCTTCCCGTGAGGACAGAAATTATCGGTAGAGTCATGAAACTATCTACACCCTGTCAACCTCATGCCCACCGAAGTCCGGCATGTCACTCCGAATCACCAGGTAGAACATGAGGAGCGGGCCACTCTCGACCCTGAAACTTTCGAAGCACCGCGACTTCCGTCTGTTATGGGCGGGGCAGACGACGAGTGCGCTCGGCAGCGAGGTGTCCACCCTCGCCATCCCGCTGATCGCGGGGCTGCTGCTCAACGCCTCCCCGATGGAGCTCGGTCTGCTGACGGCCGCCAGGAAGGCCCCGGTGCTGTTCGCGTCGCTGCCGGCCGGGGCGCTGGCCGACCGGTGGCGCAAGCGGCCGATCATGATCTGGAGCCTGACCCTCTCGGGCCTGATCATGCTGACCCTGCCCCTGGCCGCGATGGCCGGCGTGCTCACGATCGCGCACCTCTGGACGGTCGCCCTGCTCGCCGGCATCTGCGAGGTGTTCTACTCCCCGGCCTACCAGACCTACCCGCTGCTCATCCTCGGTCCCGAACGGATCATGGAGGGCAACGCCAAGCTCACCACCACGATCACCGTCTCGGGCATGTCCGGCCCCGCCCTGAGCGGGGTGCTGATCGGCCTCCTCGGCCCGGCCAAGGCGGTGCTCGTCGACGCGGCCTCGTTCCTGGCGGCGGCGGCGACGATGGCCTTCATCCGCACCCAGGAACCGGATCCGGAGCCCCGTGACCGTAGGGGACTGCGCCGCGAGATCGCCGAGGGGCTGCGGTACGTCGTGCGCCACCCGGTGATCGGCCCCCTGCTGTTCGGCATGGCGACGATCAGCT
Source organism: Nonomuraea sp. NPDC050663 (assembly GCF_044456985.1). Lineage (NCBI taxonomy): Bacteria > Bacillati > Actinomycetota > Actinomycetes > Streptosporangiales > Streptosporangiaceae > Nonomuraea > Nonomuraea sp. NPDC050663. The sequence continues at coordinate 147,352 of NZ_JBITGL010000004.1, read as the reverse complement.
TCTGCCTGGCGGGGACGGGAGCGCTGGAGATCACCTACCTGGCGCGCGAGCTCGGCTGGTCGAGCCAGGCGCTCGGCCTGGTCTTCGGTGCCAGCATGCTGGGCGGCCTGGCCGGCGGCATGCTCGCCAGACCTCTCACCGACCGGTACGGCATGGCGCGGGTGCTGATCGGTGCGGCACTCGCGTACCCGCTCTTCGTGGCGCCCATCGGCCTGATCGGGCCCGGCCTGGCCGGTCAGATCGTGCTGGGGGTGTCGTGGGGGTTGCTGCTGGTGGCGGCGATCGTCTTCCAGAGCGTGCAGAAGAGCCTGCGGCAGCTGCTGACACCTCCCGAGATGCAGGGGAGGCTGGCGGCGTCGGCGCGCTGGATCACGTGGGGAGCCAGCCCGCTGGGGGCGGTGCTGGCGGGTGCGCTGGCCACGTGGGCGGGGATGCGGGTGACGTTGCTGGTGTTCGCGGCGGGGTTGCTCGCGGGGCCGGTGGTGGTGCGGCGGATCGTCAAGCCGCTGGCACTCGTGCAGGTCCCGGACGGGCGCAGCTCGCCCGCCTAGGTACGGCGGAGCAGACCGCTCCGCCGTACACGGAACGGCCGTCTCAGTCGGACGGGGCCTTGGCGTACTCGTCGGCGCCGCCGGCGAAGTCGTAGGCCACGGCCTGCTCGTCGCCCACCACCCAGGCGTCGTGGCCGGGCGGGCAGACGAACACGTCGCCGGGGCCCACCTCGGACTCGGTGCCGTCACGCATGCGCAGGCGGATGCGGCCCTGGACGACGAAGCCGTTGTGGTGGACCTCGCACAGCTCGGTGCCGGCGATCGGCCCGACCGACTCCGACCACTTCCACCCCGGTTCCAGCGTGATGACGCCGAAGCTGAGGCCGCTGAGCCCCAGCACCTCGAGATGGCCGTGCGGGAAGTCGCGGCGTTCGTCGGGCTTGTCGATGTTCTTGATCTCGATCATGCTCTTCGTCCCCTTTCGTACTGATGGGGAGAATGTCCGAGCAGTCAGATGGTCAGCGGCACGGGGTGGATCTCGTCGGCAGGGTGTCCCGCACGCTGGTGGATGCGCTGGACGGCGGCGGCGTCCGGCGCCTCGGACAGGCAGTAGACGACGCCGGAGTCCGGGTCGGCCCACGCCTGCTCGAAAGTGACCTGCTCTTCCCCTTGGATGGCCAGGTCGGCATCGTGGGCCTGCTTGAGCTGGTCCGCGGTGATGCCGGTCATGCCATGGTGGACATCCATGAACTTCATGGTTCCTCCCGGTTCATATCCATCCCAGCGTAGATCCGACCCGCGCCACCGGTTCCCCTCTGTTGGTTCAAGCCTGTCTATGGTCGGGCCTCCTCGTGTTCACGCTACTTTGGCAGCGTGAAGGGTGCATTGCTGGTCGCTGGGACGACATCGGACGCGGGCAAGAGCGTGGTCACCGCGGGTATCTGCCGCTGGCTGGCGCGGCAGGGCGTGCGGGTGGCGCCGTACAAGGCGCAGAACATGTCGCTCAACTCGTTCGTGACGGCCGACGGCGCGGAGATCGGGCGGGCGCAGGCGATGCAGGCGCAGGCGGCCGGGCTGGAGCCGGTGGCCGACATGAACCCGATCCTGCTGAAGCCGGGCAGCGACCGGCGCAGCCAGGTGGTGCTGATGGGCCGGCCGGTGGCCGACGTCGACGCGCTGGAGTACGGGGCGTTCCGCGACAGGCTGCGCCGGGCGGCCCTGGAGTCGCTCGACCGGCTGCGCGCCGCCTACGACGTGGTGATCTGCGAAGGGGCGGGCAGCCCGGCGGAGATCAACCTGCGGGCGGGCGACATCGCGAACATGGGGCTGGCGCGCGCGGCCGACCTGCCGGTGGTGGTTGTGGGCGACATCGACCGCGGCGGCGTCTTCGCCGCCTTCTATGGGACGGTCGCGCTGCTGGAGGAGGCGGATCAGGCGCACATCGCGGGCTTCGTGGTCAACAAGTTCCGCGGCGCGGTCGAGCTCCTGCGGCCCGGCCTCGACACGATCGAGCAACTGACCGGCCGGCAGGTCTACGGGGTGCTGCCCTGGCTCGACGGGCTGTGGCTGGACGTCGAGGACTCCCTGGCGCTCGACAACCGCCAGGTGCAGTCCCGCGAGCCGTACGGCAGGCAGACCCTGAGGGTGGCGGTGGTACGGCTGCCGCGCATCTCCAACTTCACCGATCTCGACGCCCTGGCCTGCGAGCCGGGTGTGGTGGTGCGCTTCGTCACCTCGCCGGCCGAGCTCGACGACGCCGACCTGGTGGTGCTGCCGGGCTCGCGGGCCACGGTCGACGACCTGGCCTGGCTGCGCGAGCGCGGCCTGGCCGACGCCCTGGCCGCCAGGAAGGGCCCGATGCTGGGGATCTGCGGCGGCTTCCAGATGCTGAGCCACGAGATCTCGGACGAGGTGGAGTCGAAGGCGGGTGTCGTCCCCGGGCTCGGGCTGCTGCCCGCCACGGTGGCCTTCCGTCCCGACAAGACGCTCGCCCGCCCGGAGGGCTCCTGGCGCGGCCACGAGGTGAGGGCCTACGAGATCCACCACGGCGTCGTCACGGTGTCGGGCGGCGAGCCGTTCCTCGACGGGTGCCGCGAGGGTGACGTGTTCGGCACCACGTGGCACGGGGCGCTGGAGAACGACGCGTTCAGGCGTGCCTTCCTGCGGGAGGTGGCGGCGCTGTCGGGGCGCGACTTCACCGCCGACCCCGGCACGTGCTTCGCAGACCTGCGCGAGGAGCGCCTCGACGCGCTCGGCGACCTCGTCGAGCGGCACCTCGACACCGACGCCCTGCTGAGGCTCATCGAGCAGGGCACGGGACCGGTGCCGACCCTCCCCCCGGCCGGCAGGCCGCCGTCCTAACACACCCGGCAGGAAAGGCCGCAGGTCTCAAGACGCCCGGCCGGAAAACCGATGGCTCGCCCGCGTCCCCGATGGCTAGCCTCGCACCCATGCCCTACGAGCACCCCCTGGCCTACATCCTCGGCGTGGAGGGCCTGGCCCTGCTCCGTGCCTACACCGGCGAGCACGACGCCCGCTTCGTGGAGGAGCGCCTGGCCGAGATCAGGAAGCTCCTCGACGACGACGACCTGCGCCCGGTCGAGGTCACCACGATCGACACGCGCGAGGGCTACCGCCTCTGGTCGGCGACCTACGACGGGCCCAACTCGGCGTTCGACTCCGACGAGCCGCGCATCGACGCGATCCTCGACACCCTGCCCGCGGGTGACGCCCTCGACGCCGCCTGCGGCACCGGCCGCCTGGCCGCCAGGCTCGCGGGGCGCGGCCACCGGGTGACCGGGCTGGACAGCTCGCCGGAGATGCTCGAAAGGGCGCGGCGGCGGGTCCCCGGTGGCGCCTTCCTGGAGGGCGACCTGACCGCGATCCCGCTGCCGGACGGCTCCGTCGACCTGGTCACCTGCTCGCTGGCGCTGACGCACGTGCGCGACCTGGGTCCGGTGTTCGCCGAGTTCGGGCGGGTGCTGCGCCCCGGCGGGCAGCTGGTGATCTCCGACATGCACCCCGAGAGCGTGTTTCGCGGCCACATCCCCTTGATGCGGCTGCCGGACGGGCGTCCGGTCCGGGTGGCCAGCCACCGTCACCTCATCGGCGACTACATCAGGGCGGGGCTGGCGGCGGGTCTGCAGGTGCGGCGGTGCGAGGAGCCCAGTTCGCCGGGCTACGCGGACATGGGACCGGCGCCGGAGCCGGCGACCGGGCCCGGCCCGTGGGAGGGCTGGCCGTGGAGCCTGACCGACCTCGTCCCCGTCGCTTCCCGCGCGGCGGCCGCGGACATCCCGTACCTGGTCGTCTGGCAGTTCGAGCGTGCGTAGGGAACGGCCCGTCTGGCAGTTCGAGCGCGCGTAGGACCCTAGGGCCCCACCCGCTTGGTGGAGGTGATCCACTCGTCGATGGCCTCCCACTGGTCGTAGAGCCAGGAGATGCGGTCCTCCTTGGGCACCTCGTCGGCGGGCACCCGCCACCACTTGGCGGTGATCTGCGCCCGCACGGGCAATTGGCGCCAGACGTCGCCGATGGTGATGAGGTGGTCGAGCCCGGTGTGGGCCACGAAGATCACGTCGGCGGCCGGGCAGGCCTCGATGGCGGCGATGGCCCCGCCGGGACGCGGCGGCAGCAGGTGGTCGAGGTTGTCGGCGCGCTTGGCCTCGGCGGACAGGCCGCGCTCCTCCAGGCGCTGGACGGCGGCGCGTTTGCGGCGCGGGGTGAAGTTGCCGCCCTCCGGGAAGATCACCAGGGCGTCGTCGGAGTCCATGCCCGCGGCCAGGCGGCGGATCTCGGTCAGGATGCCGCTCTCGCTCACCTTGCGCGGCACGAAGGCGTTGGGCAGCCGGTTGATCAGCACGTCGAGCGAGGGATCGAACTGCAGGGCGGCCTTCATCACGATGCGCGGCTGCCTGCCGTACCTGGCGAGCAGGTGGTGGACGAGCAGGAAGGAGTCGCCTGGACCGGCATGCCTGGCCAGCACGATCACGGGCCGGGTGAGCCTGGCGGCCTGTTCGTCGGAGGTCAGGACGGGTTCCTCCACGGTGACGCTGAGCTGGAAGATCACCACGGCGGCGCCGTACACCTTGCCCAGGAACCAGCGGATGAGCGCGTAGTGCCGTTCCTGGAACTCGTCGCGGCGCAACCGCCCGCCCAGGCCGCTGGCCACCCACAGGCCCAGGCTGGCGATCAGCACGCCGCACTCCAGGACCAGCCAGGCCACCCCGAACCACAGGAAGCGGGCGCCGCGGCGTTGCGGGGGCGGCAGCCGTAAGGACACCGCGGTGATCACGACGAGCCACAGCGGCAGTGTGAGGATCACGGCCACGGTGAGCACCAGGACGAGCGGGGCGAGGATCAGGCGCCGCAGGATGCGCGGAGGAAGCACCCTTTCATACTGCGCTTGTCCGGAGATATCGGGAAGAAGCCGCGTAAGCCTGATCTATCCACGCCGAGATTCTCGACAGGTCCCGATAGCGGAAGGGCGAGGTCGGAGCCGTGGAGCCGGTCGGCAGCACGTGCACCTCGACATCGCCGGGAAGCGACTCCATCTCCTCCCCGAACCGGTGCCGCCGCGCGATCTCGAACGCCACCAGCCCCACCTCCCACGGGCGGCGCGGCGCCCGCAGCGGATGCTCGACGCGCCCGACGTGCAGCACGAAGATCCGCCGGGCCCCCAGCTGTACGGCACGGCCGACCGGGATGCTGTGCACCAGCCCCCCGTCGAAGAAGTGCTGCCCGTCGAGGCGCACCGGCGGCAGCAGCCCCGGCACCGCGCACGAGGCCAGCACCGAGTCGACCAGGGGCCCCGAGGTGAACCAGTGCGCCCTGGCCTTCTCCACGGAGGCAGCCACGCACTGGAAGGGCACGGGCAGCTCCTCGATGGCCTGGAAGGGCACCACGGAGGAGAGCAGGGAGCGCAGGGGGCCGATGGGATGCAGGTGGGTGCCGGTGCGGGCCAGCGTCGAGAGCCGTGTCAGGAAATTTCCGGCGAAGGCGGTGCGCACCACGTCCGACAACCACAATGACGTCAGCTGCTTGACCGCATCGCCGCCGCAGGCCACCAGAGCGCCGTTCAGCGCCCCGATGGAGGTGCCCAGCACCAGGTCGGGCCGGATGCCCGCCTCCTCCAGCGCACGCAGCATGCCGACCTCGTGCGCGCCCAGCACGCCGCCGCCACCGAGAACGAAAGCCGTCTCCACCCGTCTATCATCGGGGTATGGGCAGACTGCTGGTGGTCCTGTTCGTCATCGCGGTGATCGCCGTGGTGGTGATCGGCATCATGCTGGCCGCTCAGCGCCGCGCCGTCTCCCGGCAGGAGAGCCCGCGCGAGATCCTCAAACGACGCTACGCCGCCGGTGAGATCGACGAGGACGAATACCTCCGCCGCATGTCAGGCCTCGATCAAGACTGGTGAGCCACGTCGACCGCGGCCGCCGCCAGGGCGAGCACCGGCACGACGCACTTCGGCGGCACCCGGTAGACCCCGCGTTCCGGCTGGTCGACCAGGCCGGCGGAGGTGAGGGTCTTGAGGTGGTGGTAGAGCTGCCCCTGCGAGGCGAGCCCCAGCGACTCCTGCAGCTCGACGACGCCCTTGGGCCCGGCCACCAGCAGCTGCAGGATGCGGAAACGCGCCGGGTGCCCGGCCGCGGCCAGCACGCCCGACAGGGGAGCGCTGGGCTGCTCGACCAGCCACTCGGGGGTGCGGCGCATCTCCCAGGTGTAGCCGTAGCCGCCCAGCCTGACCTCGCCGCCGTAGCCGACGACCCCCGAGTCGCCCGTCGCCGGGCTCGCCTTGAACCCTTCGAGGGCGGCGATCCGTGCCTCCAGCTCCGCGAGCCGTTCTTCCACGCTGGCCATAGCGCCCCAGCGTAATCTTGCCGGTTCCCGGAAGCCGAACGGCCTGCCGTACTGCCGGATCCTGGCCCTGACATGCGCGGCGCGGGCCAGCACCATCGGGGGCATGACCGCAGTCGTGGAGACCGAGGGCCTGACCAAGTTCTACGGCAGGCGCCGCGGCCTGGAGGACCTGAACCTGACCATCCAGCCGGGCGAGGTCTTCGGCTATCTGGGCCCCAACGGGGCGGGCAAGACGACCACGCTCCGGCTGCTGCTCGACGTGATCAGGCCGACCAGGGGCACGGCGCGCGTGCTCGGCGAGAGCAGCCGCGATCCCGGCGTGCGCCGCCGCGTCGGCTACCTGCCGGGCGAGCTGGCGCTGGAGGGACGCGAGAAGGCCCGCGACTACCTGCGCCTCCTGGCCAGGGTCAGGGGCGGCGTGTCCTGGCACCGCGTCGAGGCGCTGGCCGAACGCCTGGACGCCGACCTGGGCGTGCCGATGCGCAAGCTCTCCAAGGGCAACAAGCAGAAGATCGGCCTGATCCAGGCGTTCATGCACGAGCCGGAGTTCCTCATCCTGGACGAGCCGACCGCCGGGCTCGACCCGCTGGTGCAGCAGGAGTTCCTCACGATGGTGCGCGAGGTGCGCACCTCGGGGCGCACGGTGCTGATGTCGTCGCACATGCTGGCCGAGGTGGAGAGCGTCTCCGACCGCGTCGGCATCGTGCGCGACGGCCGGCTGGTGGCGGTGGAGAACGTGACCGCGCTGCGCGAGAAGGCGGTGCGACGGGTGGAGTTCCACTTCGACGCGCCCGTGCCGCAGGAGGCCTTCGCCGGCCTGCCCGGCGTGCGCGAGCTGCGGGTCGAGGGCGCCGCGTTGTCGTGCACGATCGACGGCCGCCCTGACGCGCTCATCAAGGCCGCCGCCAAGTACACCGTCGTGCACCTGGTCAGCGCCGAGCCCGACCTCGAAGAGATCTTCCTGACGTACTACAGCGAGGAATCATGATCGCCAAGACGCTCCGTGAGTACCGGAGGATGCTGATCGGCTGGACGATCGGCATCAGCCTCTTCGTCGCGATGTACACGAGCATCTACTCCAGCATGGACCGCAACACCCTCAGCGAGGCCGTGATCGCCAAGTATCCGGGGGCGCTGCGCGACCTGATGGGCGGCATGCAGGACCTGACCACCCCGCTGGGCTACCTCAGCTCGGTCGTCTACCAGCTGTTCGTGCCGCTGCTGTTCGCCATCATGGCGATGCTCCTGGCCAACCGGGCGATCGCCGAGCCGGAGGAGAACGGCACGCTGGAGCTGACCGTCACCCTGCCCATCGACCGCAAACGCCTGCTGCTCGAACGGTTCGCCGCGATGGTGCTCGTCCTGCTGATCACGGCCGTGTTGACCGGGGTCGTCGTGATCGCGCTGGTGAGCGGGCTCGACTTCGGCGTGCCTGTCGGCAACGTGCTGGCCGGGCATTTGGGCGTGTTCCTGCTGGCGCTGTTCCTCGGCACGGTCACCCTGTTCTGCGGCGCGGCCACCGGCCGCAAGGCGATCGGGACGAGCGCCATGGGCGTCTGGGCGGCGGGCGGATACGTGGTCGTCACCGTCGGCAAGAACGTCGAGGCGATCTCCTGGCTGCGGTGGGTCTCGCCCTGGCACTACTACTCCGGGGCCAGGCCCCTCTACACCGGCGTGCCGGTCGGGGACTACCTTGTCCTGGGCGGCGCGGCGGCGGTGCTGCTCCTGACCGCCGTCCTGGCCTTCGACAGGCGTGATGTAGGAGTCTGATGGATCTCAAGGCGGCCGGGCGGCAAGCCGCCGAGGACGGGGTCCCGCTCCGCGAGATCGTGGCCGCCGCCATCCCCGACGACGCCGTGCGCAAGCGGGTGCTGGCGCTCATCGAGGGATACGAGGCGGCCCAGCTCGACGCGCTGCGCGCCGAGCACGAGGCCCGTCACGAGTTCGTCGCCGACCTGCTCCAGGGCAGGGCGGAGCGGCTGGCCGAGCGGGCCGAGCACTTCGGGCTGCGCCTGGCCGAGTCGTACACGGTCGCGGTGGCCTCGGGCGTGACCGGAGACCTGCCGCGGATCATCGAGGAGGCGCTGACCGCCCGCTTCGGCTCGCACAACGTGCTCGTCGCCGTCCGCGACGGCCTGCTGGCCTGCGTGGCGCCCGCCACGCTGACCGCTGCGCTGGGGGAGTTCACCTACCACGTGCGCACCCGCTTCCCGGAAGGCTGGCGGGTGGGCGTCGGCCGCCCGCACCGGGGGCCGGGCGGGGTGGTCACCTCCTTCAGGGAGGCGGCCAACGCGCTGGAGCTGGCCGATCGGCTCGGTCTCAGACCGGCCGTGGTCAAGGCGGCCGACCTGCTGGTCTTCCCGGTGCTGCTGCGCGACCGCGAGGCCATCGAGGACCTGGTCACCACCGTGCTCAGCCCGCTGCTGCAGGCACGAGGCGGTGCCGAGCCGCTGCTGGAGACCCTGGAGGCGATCTTCGCCGCCCAGGGCAACCAGGCGGCGGCCGCGCGGCGCCTGGGCATCAGCACGCGCGCGGTCACCTACCGCCTGGAGCGCATCCGCCGCCTGACCGGGTTCGCGCCCGACGACCCGACCCAGCGCTTCACGCTGGAGACGGCGGTGCTCGGCGCCCGGCTGCTCGACTGGCCGCCTAGGGGATGAGCAGCAGCTTGCCGGTGGTACGGCGGGCGGCCAGGTCCTCGTGCGCCCTGGACGCCTCGGACAGCGGGTAACGCTCGGAGACGTTGATCTTCAGCTCGCCCTTGGCGACCCAGTCGAAGACCTCCCTGGCCCGCCACAGCAGTTCCTCGCGCTCGGCCACGTAGTGCACGAGGGAGGGGCGGGTCAGGAAGATCGAGCCCTGGCGGTTGAGCAACTGCGGGTCCATGGGCGGCACGGCGCCGCTGGCTCCGCCGTACAGCACCATGAGGCCGCGCGGACGGACGGCGACCAGGCTGCCGTCGAAGGTGGAGGCGCCGACGCCGTCGTAGACGACGTCCATGCTGTCGCGCAGGGTGTCGGCGAAGGAGTCGTAGGTGTGCACCTCGTCGGCGCCGGCCGCGCGGGCCAGCTCGGCCTTGGCCTCGCTGGAGACGGTCGTGTGCACGGTGGCGCCGTGCAGCTTGGACAGCTGGATGAGCAGCTGGCCCATGCCGCCCGCGCCCGCGTGCACGAGAACCCGTTCGCCCGCCTTGACCTCGTGAGCCGAGCGGACCAGGAAGTGCGCGGTCATGCCCTGGAGCAGCGCGGCGGCGGCCAGGTCGGGGGCCAGGCCGTCGGGGACCGGAACCAGCCGGTCGGCGGCGATGACGGCCTTCTCCGCGTAGCTGCCCAGGATGTTGACCCAGCCGACCGTGTCGCCCACGGAGACGCCGGTGACGCCCTCGCCGACCGCCGAGACGGTGCCCGCGCCCTCCGAGCCGATCGGGCTGGGCAGCTGGACCGGGTAGACGCCCGAGCGGTGGTAGATGTCGATGAAGTTGACGCCGCTCGCGGCGACGTCGACCACCACCTGCCCGGGCCCCGGCGTGGGGTCGGGGTGCTCGGCGTATTCAAGGACCTCGGGGCCGCCCTGGGCGGAGATGACAATCGCTCGCATGAAGCGATTAAACCCGGTGCAGAACCCCGGACTCGAGGGCGACCCACAGATCGTCGGTGAGGCCGTGGGGCTCGGTGCCCGGCAGGTCGTATTCGGTGATCTCGCCGTCGGGCGTGATGCGCCCCAGCCGGTGCACGCCCCACTCGGTGAACCACAACGCCCCGTCTCGGCCCGTCACGATGGCGTGCGGCCTGGCGCCCCGGTCGGGCAGCGGGAACTCGGTGATCGTGCCGTCCGCGGCGATCCGGCCGATCTGGCCGGCGCCGATCTCGACGAACCACATCGCGCCGTCGGGCCCCGCCGTGATGCCCACCGGCATGCCTCCCTCGGTGGGCAGCGGGAAGCGCGTGACCTGCCCGGAGGCGATCCTGGCGATCGCGTTGCCCTGGTTGAGCGTCACCCACAGGGTCCCGTCGGGACCCGCGGCGATGGCCGAGGGCATGCCCTCCATCTCGTAGGACTCGCCGCCGAGGCGGGAGACCCTGTCGGCCTGGACCTGGGTGAACCACAACCCGCCGTCGGGGGCGAAGCACAGGCCGTATGGCGAGGCGGCCTCGACGAAGCTCACCTCGTCACCCGCGATCCGGCCGATGCGGTCGCCGGGGTAGTCGGCGAACCACATGGCCCCGTCGGGCCCGGCGACGATCACCGTGGGCTGCCCGCCGACCTCGAACGTGTCGACCACGCCGTCGGTGAGGCGCCCGACCCTGCCTTCCTTCGCCATCGTGAACCACAACGCCCCGCCGGGACCGTGTGCCACCCCGTAAGGAGAACCGTCGACGCGCATCAGACAGCCACCGTCCTTCCCTCGAATCGTTCGCGCAGCGCCCGGTCGTGGGTGACCACGACCAGCGCTCCCTCGTAGTCGCGCAGTGCCTGCTCCAGCTCCTCCACCAGGGCCGGCGACAGGTGGTTGGTGGGCTCGTCGAGCAGCAGCAGATCGTGCTCGCCCGCGAGCACCCGCGCCAGCGCCAGGCGCCTGCGCTGGCCTTCGGACAACGCGCCCACCCTGACCTCCAGCGTCTCGGGGTGGAACAACCCGGTCGCCAGCAACTCCTCGCGGTCGCCGCCGTAGGCCTGGAGCAGGGTCTGGGCGGGGTCGAAGCGCTCTTCCTGGCGCAGGTAGCCGACCCGGCCGCGGGCCTGCTCGTACATGCTGTCCAGCAGGGTGGTCTTGCCCGAGCCGTTGGGACCGGTGACCAGCAGCCGCTCGCCGCGCCCTGAGGTGGTGAAGCCGCCCCTGAAGCGCAGGGGCTCCGGGGGCCTGGGCACCGGATGGTCCTCCAGCCTCCGCACCCGCTCGGCCGCCTGCCGTACCCGGGAGGAGATCGAGCTCTGCACCCGCCCGGCGTTGCGGTCGTAGGCCATCTTGTTGTTGTCCTTCATGGACCGACCCGCGGCCACCCGGTGGGCGGTGGTGGAGGCGTGCTCCCTGAGGGCGGCGATCTCCGCCAGCCACTCGTCGTAGGCCTGCTCCCACCGGGCGCGGGCGGCGGCCTTGGCCCGGGTGAAGGAGGTGTAGTCGCCGCCGAAGCGGGTGACGCCGCCGTCGGCGACCTCGATGATCACGGTGGCGACGCGGTCGAGGAAGAGCCGGTCGTGCGAGATCACCACGACGGTGCCGCGATGGCCGCGCAGCCGTTCCTCCAGCCAGGTCAGCGCCGCCTCGTCGAGGTGGTTGGTCGGCTCGTCGAGCAGCAGCACCTCGGGGGAGGCGGCCAGCAGGCAGGCGAGGGCCAGGCGGGCCCGCTCGCCTCCCGACAGGGTGCGCAGGGGGCGGTCGCGTTCGATGCCGGCCAAGCCCAGGCCGTGCATGGACTTGTCGACCCGCGCGTCGGCCTCGTAGCCGTCGCGCGCCTCGAAGGCGGTCAGCAGCTCGCCGTAGGCCTGCATGTCCTGCTCCTCGGCGGCCCGCAGCATGCGCCGCTCCAGCTCGCGCAGCTCGGCCAGCGCCTGGTCGACGGCCTCCTGGACGGTGCTCGCGCCGAGGGTCTGCTCCAGATGCCCTGCCTGGCCGGTGAGGAGCACTTCGCCCTCGTCGGGCTGCTCGTTTCCGCCGAGGATGCGCAGGAGCGTGGATTTGCCGCTGCCGTTCTCTCCGACGATGCCCGCGCGTTCGCCGGGCTTGATGGACAGGGTGACGTGGTCGAGGACGAGGCGGTCGCCGTACGACTTGGTGATCCCGCGAAGGGTGAGCTGGGTGGTCAGGTGGAACTCCAATCGCAACTTGTGTAGCTTTAAGGTAGCTCAGCATTCCACCTAATGCAACAGGAGTAGCTTTTGCAACGTCCAGGAGGGCGCAGCGCCCGCGTGCGCGACGCCGTACGGCAGGCCACGCTGGCCGAACTCGCCGAGCACGGCTTCCAGGCGCTGACGGTGGAGAACGTCGCCCTGCGCTCGGGCGTGCACAAGACCACCGTCTACCGGCGCTGGGGCAACGCGGAGGGTCTGGTCGCCGATGCGCTGGCGCTGGCCGAGGAGGAGCCGTGGCCGGTGCCCGACACCGGCTCGGTCCAGGAGGATCTGCGCGGCATCGCCCTGCTCGTGCAGTCGGGATTCGCCGACCCCGCGATGGGCCCGGTCTCGTCGGCCTTCGTCGCCGCAGCCATGCAGGACCGCGCCGCCGCCGAGGCGCTGCACCGCTTCTTCGCCGCCCGCCACGACCAGTCGGCCGCGGTCGTACGGCAGGCGGTCGAGCGCGGAGAGCTGCCCGCCTCCGTCGACGCCGAGGAGGTGATCAGGGTGGCGGTGGCGCCGATCTACTACCGGCTCTTCGTCACCCACGAGCCGGTCACGCCGGAAGACGCGATCCGGTCGGCGGACGCCGCGCTGGCCGCCGCCCGCGCCGGGGTCATTTAGCCGTGGAGCCGCGCAGCTCGAAGTTGTCGTAGACGGCCTTCAGCACCGACTCGCTGCCCTTCTGGACCCGGGAGAACATGCCCACGTGGCCGGGCGCCAGCCCGCCGGAGTCCTCGACGCGCTGGACCTCCTTGCCGTTGATCCACAACGTCAGCCGCACCGAGCCGCCCGCCTGCTCGCAGGAGGCTTCGAGGCGGTTCTTCTCGCGCGGCTTGAAGCCCTCCACCTTGACGGGGCTCTCCAGGTTGCTGCCCGCCTGCTTGACGACCTTGCGGATGCGGGCCTCGCCCGTGGTGCTCACGGCGAACTCGTAGTAGGTGCCGTCGCCGTCGCCCCGGCACCACAGGCCGTATTCGCCGTTGCCCACCACGCTCCTGACGGTCGCGTCGACCCCGATCACCACCGAGTCGGGCACCCGCGCGGTGGGCGAGTCGGAGGGCATCGGCGTCGCGGTGGGCTCGCCGACGAGGAAGGGGATCGGCGCCTGGGCGAACTCCTCCTCGCTGTACGGCGCGGCGTCCAGGCCGTAGGCGCCGTCGTTGGTGTAGCCGTAGCTGTGGTCGCTGTCGGTGTTGTAGGTGCCGCGCCAGTCGCCCGAGGCGTTGGTGAAGTCGTCGCCGTAGACGCGCGGCAGGTTGGGCGGCGCGCTCGAGGTGAGCAGCGCCCACGCCGTCACCGCGCCGCCCGCCAGCACCGCGAGCGCCGCGGCGGCGCCGATCAGCATGCCCTTGCGGCCCGCCTTCCTGGCCGGGGCCTGCGTGTAGGGGGTGGTGTGCGACTGCTGCCAGTTCACCTGGGCGGTCTGCTGCGCCTGGCGGCCGACGAGATGGTCGAGCAGCTGCTGCGCGGTCGGGCGCCGCTGCGGATCCTTGATCAGCGCCGCCTGGACCAGCTCCCGCAGCCCGGGCTCCACCCCCGACAGGTCGGGCTCGGTGTTGAGCACCTGGTAGACGATCGCGGGAAGCGCCTCGCCGCCGAACGGCGCCCGCCCGGTGGCCGCGTAGGTCATCAGGCAGCCCCACGAGAAGACGTCGCACGCGGCCGAGACCGGCTCGCCGCGCAGCACCTCGGGAGCCATGTAGCGCGGGGTGCCGATCAGCTCGCCGGTGCCCGTGACGCCGCCGAGCATGTCGAGCGCGCGGGCGATGCCGAAGTCGATCACCCGGGGGCCGATGGGGGACAGCAGCACGTTCGACGGCTTGAGGTCGCGGTGCACGACCCCGGCCCCGTGGATCGCCGTCAGCGCGGTGGCCACGCTCACGGCCAGGGCGTCGAGGTTGGAGCCCTTGAGCGGCCCGCTCTGCCGGACGGCCTCCTCGAGGTTGGGGCCCGGCACGTATTCGGTGACCACGTAGAGCTGGTCGCCCGCGAGGTCGGCGTCGAGCACGGCCGCCGTCGAGAACCGCCGCACCCGCTGCGCGGCCTCCGCCTCGCGCCTGAAGCGCATGCGGAACTGCTCGTGCTGGGAGAACTCGGGGTTGATCACCTTGACCGCGACGCGCGTGCCCTGGGGGTCCTCCGCCAGGTAGACGGTGCCCATGCCGCCCCTGCCCAGGACTTGCAGCAGGCGATAGCGTCCGATCTGGTTCACGGTCGGTCAGCTTAGTGGCAATCGTCCCCTCCCTCCACGGGTCAGGGGCCGCCAGCTAGGGTTCCGCGCATGACAGAGCGACGTACGATCCTCAGCGGCTCCACCTTCGAGGAGCAGATCGGCTACGCCCGTGCCGTGGTGCACGGTGACCAGGTGTACGTGTCCGGCACCACCGGGTTCGACTACTCCACGATGACGATCTCCGACGACGTGGTGGAGCAGGCCGAGCAGTGCCTGCGCAACATCGGGGCCGCGCTGGCCGAGGCGGGCTGCACGTTCGCCGACGTGGTCCGGGTGCGCTACCTGCTGCCCGACGCGGCCGACTTCGAGCCGTGCTGGCCGGTCCTGCGCCGGTGTTTCGGCGAGGTCCGGCCAGCGGCCACCATGCTCGTCTGCGGGCTCGCGGACCCGCGGATGAGAATCGAGATCGAGGTCGACGCCCGCCGGCGTCAGTAGACCTCGCTCCTGTTGTTGACGATCTCGTCCAGCAAGGCGGTGGCGTCGGAGTACCTCTGCGCCGTCGCGCTGCTCACCGGCAGGGCGAGCGTCGCGAACGCGTACCTGACCGCCGCGCCCACCGTGCCCGTGCCGAGCCGGCGGGAGAGCGCGGAGTCGATCCGGGTGGAGGCGTTGATGTGCCTGGCGGCCAGGTCGAGCAGGGCCGCCGCCAGCTGGAACCTGGCCGGCGCCGGTTGCGGGCCGTTCGCCGACAGGACGGCGCCCGCCTCCGCGTTGCTCAGCTCACCGTCGCCCGACGAGTCGAACCGCTGGTCCGTGGCCTGCACGCGGGCCAGCAGCTCCCAGGTGCGCTCCTCCGGGTGCGTCTTCCAGTAGCCGTGGGAGCGGGGGGCACGCGACGGCGTGACCTCGGTGACGCCGGTCGTGGCCGAGTCGGTCACCGGGTCGTAGGTGCAGCCCTTGGCGTTGCCGTACGTCACCGAAGCCGTGTCGGGCAGCTGCGCGCCGGCCGTGAACAGCAGGCTGGGCCTGGCCGTGAACCGCACCGACAGGTCCTGCGCCGCGGCGAGGGTGCCGAGCGTCCACGTCAGCGTCGTGGTCCCGTCGGCGTTGCGGGTGACCGTGTCCGGCTTGGGCCCGGCGCCCCGGTCGAGAGCCTTGCTGTAGTACACCTCGGCGGGCAGCGTGTCGGTGAGCACGACGCCGGTGGCGTTCGCGCTGCCGACGTTGGCGACCTCGATGTCGATCGTCATCGCCTCGCCCGCGTTGACCGTGGCGGGCGCGGTCTTGTCGAGCGTGAGCCTGGGCGCGTGGATCGTGGTCGAGGCCTGCGCGCTGTTGTCACCGGTGTTCGCCTCGGCCCCGCCCGCCGTGTCCTCGGCGGTCACCGTCGCCTTGTTGGTCAGCACGCTCGCGTCGGCGGTGTCGCACGGGATCTCGTAGGTGAACGTCTCGGTGGCGCTGTTGCCCACTCCGAGGTACGGCAGGGCGCGCGTCTGGTCGGCCCCGGTGGGCGGGTCGTCGGTCACCTCGATGGAGGCGGCGGGCCCGGCCCCGATGTTGTCGAGCTTCACCTGGTAGGTGAGCGTGTCGCCGGGCTCGGCGTCGGCCTTGTCCACGGTCTTGCCGACCTTGACGTCGGGGTCGTAGAGGTTGAAGAACGACATCTCCTGGTTGACGACGGTCGCGAAGGTGAGCTCGTCCCCTGATCCCGTGCAGGTCGGCGCGCCCGCCGGGTAGCCGCTGCAGGCCGGGCCCCTGACGTCCGGCGACTGGATCGCCCGGTACTTGATCGCCGGCCAGTCGTTGTGGTCGGACAGGGTGGTCAGGCCCTTCTCCGCGTTGATGTCCACGGGCACGCCGGTGGCCTCGATGATCGGTGCCCCGGTCGCGGGGTTGGTGGAGTCGTTCCAGTTGAGCGGCGCGTTGCCGATGCCGGAACGCAGCGGCCTGAACCCGGTGGCGGGGTTGAGGACGGTCCACCAGAAGGTGAAGTCCGCGCCGTCGGCGATGCCGTTGTTCTCCAGCAACGAACCCTCGGCCAGCTGCGGCAGGGCGCCGGTCGAGAAGTCCAGCCGCACCGCGCCCTTCTGCCAGTCGCGCAGCTGGTTGACCAGCAGCGGCGGCGGGCTGTTGGGGATGCCCGTCTGGAAGAAGTAGTTCATGACGCTGAGGTAGTTGGGCTTGTACTGGTCGTTGTTGTCGCCGCCGTGCCGCAGGTTCAGCGCGTGGCCGAGCTCGTGCAGGATCGTGCCCGCCTGGTCGACCTCGGTGCCGACCCTGGCGTCCGCGGCCCCCGTGCCCACCGTGAGCACCTGGCGGTCGGTGGCGTGCCCGCTGGTGGAGTCGCAGATCCCGTTGTCGCCGACGTGGATCTGGGTGGTGCCGGCGGGGATGACGTCGTCGCCCGAGCGTGTGCTCTGGAGCATGCCGTCACCGGCGTAGTCGACGCCGAAGTCCACGACGCACATGGTCCGCCAGGAGCCGAGGGTGACGATGAAGTCCTTGTTGTTGTCCCTGGTGGGCTCGCAGCACTGGCCGGAGGTGCCGGGGCTGTTGACGCTCCCGGCGCCGTTGGTGGTCACGAGGTCGTGCGCGAAGATCGTGTAGTGCGCGTAGGGGGCGAGTTCCGGGCGCAGGTTCGCGGTCCTGGCGTTGCGGAAGTCGGCGTTGTTGGCCATCCCCATGAACGCCTGCTCGGCCAGCTGCGCACCGGGGATGTGCACGAAGTCGATGCCGTCGCTCCTGGTCCCCGGATACGGACACGGATCGGCCACCCTGACCGGCGCGGCCTCGAAGACGTCGCGCACCAGGGTGATCGCCCCGGCCTTGGGCTGGTGCGAGTGCGCGGTGGCGGGGGCCGCGTCGACCATGAAGTCGGTCTGCAGCACGATCGTCTTGCGGCACGGGTCGGCGCCCAGCGCGGGCAGGTTCGCGATCATCGCGCCCGACCTGTCGCGCACGCCGTTCAGCTCGACGGCGTCAGGGATGCCGTCGCCGTCGGCGTCGTTGACGATGCTGACGCCGATCCGGGTGATCCTGCCGTCGTTGTTGCGGGGGAAGCCGTGGTCGCCGTCGCCCTGGACGCAGCTCTGGCCCTTGGGCTGGCCGTTGGAGTGCGTGCAGGGAGTGCCGAAGACGAAGTCGTCGCCGGTCAGCGAGCCGGTGCGGAAGTCGTAGACCAGGTCCAGGACGACATCCTGGTCCCGGGGACTGATGTCCATCCGGTCCTCGTTGGAGTTGACCCCGGAGTCGTACTCCCACATCGCCACCGTGATGTTCACGGTGTCCTGGTCGCCGGGCAGATCGGTGTTGGTGAAGACCCAGCCGTTGGGGGCCTCCGGCAGCCCCTTCGGCTCGAACTCGTCGTCCTCGATCCGCGGCCCCTGCACCAGCGGCCCGTCGCCGATCTTGACGCGGGGGAAGTAGTCCCCTTCGCCCACGCCGCCGCTGTCCGGGTCCTCGATCTGCCGGAGATAGTCGATGGAGAAGGTCAGCGAGCGGCTCGGGGCGGCGGCGGCCGACCGCGTGGCCGTCGCCGGGATCATCGCCACGAGCAGCACCACCAACGCCCCGAGCGTCCACCAGCGACGCCGGGCACGCGCTCTGTGTTCAGCACTCACGATCGGTCCTCCTCGGGATTGCGCCTGAGAAGGATGGTGCGGGTGGCGGGAGGATGAACGCCTGAGTAGGTCGTACTCAATCCGCCAGTTCGCGCAGCGTCGGCAGGCGGCCGTGGCGTACCTCGAACACCCGGCAGCCCGCCGCCCGCGCCGCGGCGATCCCGGTGGGGCTGTCCTCCACCGCGACGCACCGCGCGGCCACCACGCCCAGCCGCGCCACCGCCTCCACATACGGGTCGGCGTGCGGTTTGCCCCTGGCCGTCTCGCCGTCGGCCACGGTGGTCTTGAACTCGTGCCCGTCGAGCAACGGCAGCACCCGGTCGACCACGCTCCTGGGTGAGGCGCTCACCAGGGCCGTGGGGATGCCCGCGTCGCCCAGCTCCGCGAGCAGCTCCAGGGCTCCGGGCAGGAGCTCGACCCCGGCGGCGACCCGCAGGTCGAACTCCTCGCCCAGCCGGTCGGCGACCGGGGCGGCGTCGCCGGGAGCCAGGTAGGCGGCGGTGTCGGCGATGGTGCGCCCGTACACGTGAGGCACGTCGGCCTCGCCCAGCGGCACGCCGAACTCGGCGGCGACCAGGGCGACGCACTCCCACCACAGCCCTTCCGTGTCGACAAGCGTGCCGTCCATGTCGAACAGCACGGCGTCACACCACACCGGCGGGATCCTCCGACGGGGTCACGGGCAGCGGCGCGTCGGCGCGGCGCGGGGCGACGAGGACCGGCCGCTCGACCAGCCTGACCGACACCTTGGTGCCGGGTCCCAGGCGCGTCGCCTCGTGGCCGGGCACATCCGCCAGCACCTCGCCGCCCTCCAGGGTGACGCGCAGCCGTACGGAGGCGCCGCGGAAGGAGGCGGCCACGATCTCCGCCCTCCCGCCGGGCTCCGGCTCCACGCGGATCGCCTCGGGCCGTACGAGCACGTCGACGTCGGTCAGCGAGGTGGCCGAGTCGAGCGGGAGCAACTGCCCCAGCACCGTCACCCGGTCGCCGGAGACGCGCCCCGGCAGGTGGTTCATCGTGCCGACGAACTCGGCCACGAACGGCGTGGCGGGACGGTCGTAGACCTCGGCGGGCGAGCCGCACTGCTCCAGCCGCCCATCGCGCAGCACGGCGACGCGGTCGGCGATCGACAGCGCCTCCTCCTGGTCGTGGGTGACGAAGACGGTCGTGATCCCGAGGTCGAGCTGCAGCCGCCGGATCTCCTCGCGCAGCCCCACCCTGACCTTGGCGTCGAGCGCCGACAGCGGCTCGTCGAGCAGCAGCACCCTGGGCTCCAGGGCCAGCGCCCTGGCCAGGGCCACACGCTGCTGCTGGCCGCCCGACAGCTGGTGCGGATAGCGGTCGGCGTGGGTGGCCAGGCCCACGAGCTCCAGGAGCTCCAGGGCCTTGGCCCGGCGCGTGGCCTGGGCGACCTTGCGCACCCGCAGCCCGAAGGCGACGTTGTCGAGCGCGTCGAGGTTGGGGAAGAGCGAGTAGGCCTGGAAGACCATGCCCGCGTCGCGCTTGTTGGCCGGGACGCGGGTGATGTCGTTGCCGTCGAGCAGCACCGCGCCGGAGTCGGGCGTCTCGAAGCCGGCCACGCAGCGCAGCGCCGTGGTCTTGCCGCACCCGGACGGCCCGAGCAGGGCGACGAGCTCGCCCGGCTCGATGGTGAGGTCGAAGCCGTCGAGGGCGACGGTCTTGCCGAAGGTACGGCGGAGCTGCCGGAACTCCAGTTGGGCGGTCACTTCGAGGCTCTCTTTCGGGAGATACCGGAAATGCTGAGCAGGAGCGCCCAGATCAGGACGAGGCTGAGCACCGAGGCGGCCACCGACATCTGCCCCTTGGACCCGGAGATGGTCACGATCCACACCGCGAACGGCTGGTAACCCAGGAGCGAGGCCATGGTGTACTCACCCAGCACCAGCGCCAGCGACAGGAACGCGGCGCTGGCCAGGGCCGAGCGCAGGTTCGGGATCAGCACGCGGAACATCACGTGCGGCCAGGAGGCGCCGAGGTTGCGCGCGGCCTCCACCAGGGTGCGCACGTCCATGGTGCGCAGGCCCGCGTCGAGGGCCCGGTAGACGAACGGCAGGACGAGGATGACGTAGGCGAAGACCAGCACCAGCGGGAAGGCGGTGCTGCGCATCGCGGTCAGCGTCGCCCAGAACGGGGTGGGCGCCAGGAGCTCGTTGCCGACCGCCAGCGACTTGCCGAAGCCGGAGACGAACGCGATCGGCGGGATGACGAGGGGGAGCGTGCAGACCACCTCGAGCACGGGACGCAGGCCGGGAGCCGCGAGCCGTACGGTGATCATCGCGGGCAGCATGAGCGCCAGGACCAGCACGATCGTGGCGGCGGCCAGGCCCAGCGACAGCAGCAGGCTGGCGGCGAACCCCTCGGTGACCAGCAGCTCCGTGTAGGGCGCCAGGGACAGGCCCTGCGCGGAGTTGTAGACGGTGAACCAGACCGAGCAGGCCAGCGGCACCAGGAAGTAGAGCGCGGCCAGCAGCCAGGTCACCCGCATGGCGGGGGTGTTCACTGCAGCCATCGGGTGCTCCTCCTCTGCAGCGGCACGTAGATCACCATGACCAGGGCGGCGACCACGACCATGTCGAGCGCGAGCGCCAGGCCCACGCTCTCGTAGCCGGTCTGCACGTCGCCCGAGAGCGCCGCGGCGATCTTCAGCGTGATCAGCGGCAGCACCGTGCCGGCGCCCATCGCCGCCGCCGTTGCGTAGGCGGCGAACGCCGAGCCGAACAGCAGCACGACCCCGCCCAGCAGGCCCGGGGTCAGCACCGGCAGCGCGACGTAACGCCAGTAGTGCCAGGTGGAGGCCCCGCTGTTCATCGCCGCCTCCCGCCACTGCGGCCTGAGCCCGTCGAGCGCGGGCGCGATGGCCAGCACCATGAGCGGGATGGAGAAGTACAGGTAGACGAGCGCCAGCCCCCAGAAGGAGAACAACGTCCCGAACGGCAGCCCCAGCACCGAGCTGATCGTGCCGGAGTTGCCGAGGGTCGCCACCCAGAAGAAGGCCAGCGGCACGCCGCCGAAGTTGGCCAGCACGCCGGAGGCGGTGAGCACGGCCTCGCGGAAGCGGGACCTGACGACCACCTGGGCCAGGAAGGTGCCCAGGACCGCGCCCAGCACCGCGACCACGGCCGAGAGCTTGACGCTGTTCAGCAGGGCGAGCAGGTAGCCGCCCTGCATGGTCAGCGCCAGGTTGCCCATGCCGCGGTCGAAGGCCCCCGCCACCATGGCGATGGCGGGGATCCCGAGGGCGAGCGCGGTGAAGACGAGCAGCGGCAGTGCGCCGATGATGCGCTTCATCAGCCCGCTACAGCCGCGTCCCAGCTCTTGGCCAGAGCGTCCTGCGCCGCCTTGGTCTGCGCCTCGGTCGGGAACTGGGCCTCGCCCTGGACGGGCGGCAGCTTGTCGGCCAGCGCCTTGTCGATGGTGCCGTCGGCCTGCATCGAAGGCATCAGCACCGGGCGGGCGCCGCCCTTGAGCCACAGGTTCTGGCCCTCGGCGCTGTAGAGGAACTCCTGCCACAGGCGCGCGGCGGCCGGGTGCGGGGCGTCCTTGTTGATGGCCTGCACGTAGTAGGAGGCGTAGACGCCGTCGGTGGGCACCGCGACCTGGAAGTCCAGGCCCTTGGGCATGAACTGCTCGCGGTATCCGGCGTTCAGGTAGTCCCAGTCGATCGAGATCGGCGTCTCGCCCTTCTCGACGGTCGCCGGGGTGGACTCGATCGGGTTGAAGTTGCCCGCGGCCTTGAGTTTCTTGAAGAACTCCACGCCGGGAGCGATGTCGTCGAGCGAGCCGCCGTTGGACAGCGAGGCCGCCCAGACGCCGCCGAAGGCCGAGCCGGACTTGTTCGGGTTGCCGTTGAGCGCGACCAGGCCCTTGTACTCGGGCTTGAGCAGGTCGGCGAAGGTCTGGGGGCAGGTGCCGACCTTCTTGGCCTCGCAGCCGATGGAGACGTAGCCGCCGTAGTCGTTGACCCACAGGCCGCCCGGGTCCTTCTGGCCCTCGGGGATCTTGTCGAAGGCCTGCACCTTGTAGGGCGCGAACAGGCCTTCCTTGGCGCCGGTGAAGGCCCACGACTGGCTGATGTCGACGACGTCGGGGGCGTTGGGCTGGCCCTTGCGGGTCTTCAGCGCGGTGATCTCGTCGGCGCTGGAGGCATCCGGGTTCTCGCTCTCGACCTTGATGCCGTACTTGGTCTCGAAGGCCTTGATGATCTCGCCGTAGTTGGCCCAGTCGGGCGGCAGGGCGATGACGTGGAGGTTGCCCTCCTTCTTGGCGGCCTCGACGAGCTTGTCCAGGCCGCCGAAGTCGGCGGCCGAGGTGGCGGCCTTGGCGTCCACGCCACCCGCCGCCGAGGGCTGGGTCTGGGTGGACGGTGCGGCGCCGCAGGCCGCGGTGACTACGGTAAGGGCTGCTATGAGACCTGCGACTCGCAAAGCGGACACGTCGCCTCCATAGAAATGGGATATGTCTGGACCATAGAAAACTTGTCCAGACAAGAACAGCCCTACTTCGTTGCGTTTCGGTGAATGGGAGTGGTCCTGAGTGGTTGCGCGGTATGAACACATAGCCGCTGAGCTGCGCGATGACATCATGAACGGCACACACCCGGTCGGGACTCTGTTGCCTTCGGAGTCAGAACTGGCTGCGCACTACCGTGCCGCCCGGGGCACCGTACGACAGGCGATCGCGGTCCTGGTGGCCGAAGGGCTGGTGGGTTCGCGGCAGGGCGCGCGGCGCATCGTGCTGGGCACCACCCGCAGCCAGAGCTTCGCCGAGCTGCACAGCTTCGCGCAGTGGGCGCGCGCCAACGGCTACCGGTTCGGCGGCCAGGTGATCTCCCAGCGCGGGCGGGCCGCCCGCGGCGTGGAGAGCGCCCGGCTGTCGTGCGCGACGGTGCTGGAGGTGATGCGGGTGCGCACCCTGGAGGGCGAGCCGGTGCTGCTGGAGCGGACCGTCTACGCCGACTGGATCGCGCCGGCCGTCGAGGCGCTGCCGGGCGACTGCGAATCGGTCACCCAGGCGCTGTTCGACTCGGTCGGGCTGATCTTCGCCTACGGGGAGCATCTCATCGACGCGGTCGCGGCGGGGGCGCAGGACTCCCGGTTGCTCGCCGTACGGCGGGGCAGC
This sequence comes from Nonomuraea sp. NPDC050663, assembly GCF_044456985.1. Lineage (NCBI taxonomy): Bacteria > Bacillati > Actinomycetota > Actinomycetes > Streptosporangiales > Streptosporangiaceae > Nonomuraea > Nonomuraea sp. NPDC050663. The sequence continues at coordinate 124,232 of NZ_JBITGL010000004.1, read as the reverse complement.
CCGTTGTTGCGCCAGCGGCGCATCACCACGACCCACGAGGGGCGGCCCGTCGAGTGGTCCGACGACCGCTACCGGGCGGGCAGCGTGGCCTTCAGCATCCGCAACTCGATCGGGGCCAACCCCCTCGTCCGCCAGCTTGCTTTTTGAGCCGTTGGAACGTATGTTCGATACGTAGCGCCCGTCTTCCCCCGGGCAGTTCGCGAGGACTCCTGGGAGAAGAGGATCTTGAGCAGACTCTATGGCGACCCCATCGAGGTGTGGACCCGCGACGGGGAGCCCACCCAGTTCGTCTGGCGCGACCGGCTCTACCTCGTCCGCCGCGTCCTCGATCACTGGGTGGTGGCCCGCGAATGGTGGAAGACCGGCGAGAACGACCCCGGCGAGCGGCAGTTCTGGCGCGTCGAGGCCAGCCCCGGCCGTGAGGCCGGCACCTACGAACTGCGCTTCGACACCGCCAGCGGCGGCTGGCTGCTGCTGAGGGCGTGGGACTGATGACACCCTTCGTCCACCTCCACGTCGCCTCCGCCTACTCCATGCGCTACGGCACCACCTTCCCTCCCGCGCTCGTCGCCAGGGCGGTCGAGCACGGCATGGACATGCTCGCGCTGACCGACCGCGACGGCCTCTACGGCGCCATCAAGCACGCCCAGGCCTGCGCCGACGCCGGGCTCAAGGCGGTCTTCGGCGTCGACCTCGCGCTCGCCTCCAGCGGGAAGGACCGGCCCAGGACCGGACCCGAATCCCAGGACCGGGTCACCGTGCTGGCCCGCTCCGATGCGTGGGCCTCGCTCTGCCGCCTGGTCACCGCCGCCCATCGTGCGGGGGAGCGAGGCTCGCCCACGGTCACCGCCGACCTGGTCGGCGCCCACCCCGGCCTGATCGTCCTGCTCGGGCCGCGCTCCGACGTCGGCAGGGCCGTCGCCGCCGGACGCGACGAGCAGGCCAGGGCCCTGCTGGAACGATGGCGCGCCAGCCTGACGGTGGCCGTCGAGGTGATCGACCAGTACGGCTACCGCGACGCCGCCACCGCGGTCCGCATGCTCGCCCTGGCCGAGTCGATGGGAGTGCCGGCGATCCTGACCAACGCCGTGCGCTACCTCGACCCCGCCGACCACCAGACCGGCGACGTGCTCGACGCCGCCCGCCAGCTGGTGCCGCTGCACCCCCGCCACCTGGAACGCGCCACCTCGCACGCCTACCTCAAGTCGACCAAGGAAATGCTCCAGGTCGCGCGGAAGATCTGCGGCGCCGACGAGCAGCGCATCACCCGCCTGCTGCGCACCACCCGCCGGCTGGCCGAGGCCTGCGCCATGGACCCCCTCCAGGTCCTCGGGCTCAAGGCGGGCCGGCTGAACCTGCCCGAGGTCGGCAGGGACCCGGTGCCGCTGCTGCGCAACCGCTGCTACGACGGCCTGTACGAGCGCGGGCTCGGCAACTCCGCCGACGCCAAGGACCGGCTGAGGCTGGAGCTGTCGATCATCGAGAGGAAGGAGCTGTCCGGCTACTTCATCTCCGTCGCCGGCATCACCGACCGCATCCGCGGCATGGACATCCGCTGCGCCATCCGCGGCTCGGGAGCGGGCAGCCTGGTCAACTACCTGCTGAGGATCGGCGAGATCAACCCGCTCGACCACGGCCTGCTGATGGAGCGTTTCCTGTCGGAGGGCCGCATCGGCCTGCCCGACATCGACATCGACGTCGAGTCCGCCCGCCGCCTCGACTGCTACAAGGCGATCTTCGACATGTACGGCGAGGCGCGCGTGGCCTGCGTGTCGATGATGGAGACCTACCGCGCCCGCAGCGCCATCCGCGACGTGGGCGCCGCCATGGGACTGCCCCCGCACGAGATCGACCTCATCGCCAAGGCCTTCCCGCACATCAGGGCCCGCCAGATCAGCTCCGCCCTGTCCGACCTGCCGGAACTGCGCGAGTCACGGCTCGGCGAGGCCGGGCTCGGCAAGGTCTTCTCCCTGGCCGAGAAGCTCGACGGCCTGCCCAGGCACATCGCCCTGCACCCGTGCGGCGTGCTCATCGGCAACTCCACCCTGCGCGACACCACGCCCATCGAGCGCAGCATGCTGGAGTTCCCGATGTCGCAGTTCGACAAGGACGACGTCGAGGAGGCCGGGCTGCTCAAGCTCGACGTGCTCGGCGTGCGCATGCAGTCGGCCATGGCCTACACGCTCAGCGAGATCAAGCGGGTCGACGATCTCGAGATCGAGCTCGACGCCGTGCCCCACGACGACTCCACCACCTACGACATGATCTGCGCCAGCCGTACCCTCGGGTGTTTCCAGATCGAGTCGCCCGGCCAGCGCGAGCTGGTCGCCAAGCTGGAGCCGCGCACGATGCACGACCTGATCGTCGACATCTCGCTGTTCCGCCCGGGACCGGTCAACTCCGACATGGTCACGCCCTACCTGGAGATGCGCCACGGCTGGCGGCCCTCCCGCTACCCGCACGAAGACCTGCACGACGCGCTGCGCGAGACCCACGGCGTGGTGGTCTTCCACGAGCAGGTGCTCAAGGTCATCGACGCCATGACCGACTGCGGGCTGTCGGAGGCCGAGAGGATGCGGCGCAGCCTGGCGGCCCCCGCGACCCGCGAGAACGTGCGCCAGTGGTTCTTCGCCTCGGTGCACAAGAGGTACTCCGCCGCCGTGGTCGAGGAGGCCTGGCGGGTGCTCGACGCCTTCGGCGCCTTCGGCTTCTGCAAGGCGCACGCCGCCGCCTTCGCGCTGCCCACCTACCAGTCGGCCTGGCTCAAACGCCACCACGCCGCCGCCTTCTTCGCCGGAGTGCTCACCCACGAGCCCGGCATGTACCCCCAGCGCGTGATCGTCGACGAGGCGCGGCAGTGCGGGGTGACCATCCTGCCGCTCGACATCAACAGATCGGGGCGGAACTGGCTGGTCGAGCGGCTCGGCATGGAGGTGCGGGTCGACCCCCAGTCCCTCGCGGGACCCGCCGGAGAGCAGGGGCCCAGGACCAGGTTCCACGCCGAGGAGCTCGGGCGCGGCTACGCCCTGCGCGTGCCGTTCTCCGCGGTCAAGGGCATCAGCGAGGCCGAGGTCGACCGCATGGTCGCCGGCCAGCCGTACACCTCGATGTCGGACTTCTGGGACCGCGCCAGGCCCTCGCGTCCCGTCATGGAACGCATCGTCCAGGTCGGCGGCCTCGACGGCCTGCACGAGCTGCACCCGGGCGACGGCGGGCCGCGCTGGCGGCCGGGCGAGCTCACCCGCCGCGACCTCATCGCCCAGGTCGGCGCCCTGGAACGGGCCTCCGCCTCGGGCGTCGGCGCGCGCCCGCGCGCCCGCAAGGGCTACGCCCCCCGCGCCGTCCTCGTACGGCAGAGCCCCGACGAGGCCGTCCAGATACCGCTGGGCTTCGCCGAGCACATCGCGCCAGGCGAACTGCCCGAGATGACCGAGACCGAGATGGTCGAGGCCGAACTGGAGATCCTCGGCATCGACGTCAGCCGCCACATCGTCAGCTTCCACGACGAGCTGCTCGACCTGCTCGGCGTGGTGCGCGCCAGAGACCTGCTGGAGCAGCGCAACGGCGCCCAGGTGCTGGTGGGCGGGGTCAAGGTGGCCACCCAGACCCCTGCCGTGCGCTCCGGCCAGCGCGTCATCTTCGCCACCCTCGACGACTCCACGGGGCCGGTCGACCTGACCTTCTTCGAGTCGGTGCAGGGACACTGCGCCTCCACGGTGTTCACCTCGTGGCTCATGGTGGCGCGCGGGGTGATCCGCCGCACCGGGCCCAAGGCGGTCTCCATGCGCGCTCTCGACTGCTGGAACCTCATCGACCTGGAGAAGCTCTGGCGCGCCCGCGGCCTCGACGCCGTCAGGGAACTGGTCGAGCGAGACCCGGCCGCCACGCCCGGCGTCACGGGCGGGCGCATCGAGTACGCCAACGGCTTCCTGCTCTCGCCGTACGCCGACCTCGGGCCCGCGATCGTCAGCCCGTCGCGGCAGCTCTGGCACGCCAGCCAGGGCAGCTCCGGTCCCGCCGCGGCGTGACCGTCACGAGGCCGCCAGCACCTCTTCCAGGGTCCTGGCCGGGTGGCCCGTCAGCTCGGGCACGGCCTGGCTGACGCCCTCCATCTCGCCGGCGGCGACCGCGGTGTAGGTCGACACCCACGCGTCGACCTGCCACCGCGGCGCGCCGTACCTCTCCCGGGAGGCGTAGGCCTCCTCGACGCTCTCCGGGTGGTAGGCGACCTTCCTGCCCAGCACGCGCGTCATCGTCTCGGCGACCTCGCCGAAGGTCAGCGCCCGCGGCCCCGTCAGGTCGTGGGTCCTGCCCGCGTGCGCGCCCGGATCCCGCAGCACCGCCACCGCGGCGTCCGCGATGTCGTCCTGCGCGACCATCGCCACCCGCCCCTGGCCCGCGGGCCCGCGGATCACCCCGTCGTCGCCCACCATGAACGGGGCGAAGTCGGCGTACAGGTTGTCGCGCAGGAAGGTGAACGGCAGACCACCGGCCCTAATGTGCTCCTCGGTGGCCCAGTGGTCGCGGGCCAGGGTGAACGTGGCCGAGGGCGAGGCTCCGTAGAACGAGACGTAGACCAGGTGCCCCACGCCCGCCGCGGCAGCCGCGTCGACGAAGGCCAGGTGCTGCTCCAGCCGGTCGGGCGCCTCGGAGGCCGACACCATCAGCACGACGTCGTGGCCGCTCAGCGCCTCCCGGACCCGCTCCCGCTCCCCGAACGCCGCCCGCACCACCGTGGCACCGGGCAGTGCCGGCGCCCTGGCGGGGTCACGGACCAGCATCGTCTGCGGCACCCCCGCCGCCGCCAGCCGCGCCGCCACCCGGCCCCCGAGCCGGCCGGTGGCACCCGTGATCGCGATCGTCATGCGGCGGTCCTCTCAGGTACGGCGCACGCGGCCGGTCACAGGGGCGCCGAGGTCATCGGGGCCGGGGCCATCACGCGGGCGCGGCTCGGTGAGGTCTGGATGCGGACGATCTCGCGGGCCGACATCGCGCACAGCAGGGCCGCGACGCACACCAGCGCCAGCTCGCGGATCCCCAGTCCCGTGAGCGTGTCGGCCGACGGGTCCGACAGGCGCAGGAAGATCGAGGCCGCCGCGGTGAGGAAGGCCAGCCACCACGCGGCGATCAGGACCAGCCACCGCGTCCGCCGGTCGTACGGCGGGCGGGAGTTCTTCCACACGTCGTCGACGAGCACGAGCGGCGCCGCCAGGTTGACGACCGGGACGAACCAGCCGGCGAGCACGGGAGCGGTGGCTGCCGCGCGGTCGTTGGCCTGGCGGGCGCGCACCAGCCAGGTCAGGTAGGCCGAGGCGGCGCCGAAGAAGGTGACGACCAGCAGCATGATGAGCACCGCGAAGGCGGTCACGTCACCGACGACGGCCTGCGCGGCGGTGCTGGAGTGGTCTCCGTTGATGGTGGCGATCTGGGTGGCGAGCCGGCTGCCGCGGGTCTCCTCGAAGACGACGAGCGCGGTGAGCGCGACGACCTGGGCGGCGAGGGTCACATAAAGGGCCCGGATGGTGAAGCGCACGAATCTTTCTCCCCCCGCTCCATGCGCTGAGGTGCTGATTCACTTCTATCCCGCCAAGCCCGTTGTTAATCAGTTCACCACGCCGGATTCCCATGCCCAAGCTGCGATTTCCACCCGATTTCTGGCACCGAGCTTCGTGAAGATGCTCCCAAGATGGGTCTTAACCGTCGAAAGGGAAACGAAGAGTTCCGCGGCCACTTCCTGGTTGGTCCTGCCGCGCGCGATCAGCCGTACGACGTCCAGCTCGCGGTCGGTCAGCGGCTCGTCGAGCGGCCTGGGCGCCGCGGGCTGCGCCAGGTGCTGCAGCAGGCGCACGGTGACCGACGGCGAGACGAGCGCGTCACCGTGGGCCGCGGCGCGGATGGCCTCCAGCAGCAGCGTCGGGCCGCTGTCCTTCAGCAGGAAGCCGGTGGCGCCGGAGCGCAGCGCGCCGTAGACGTACTCGTCGAGGTCGAAGGTGGTGACGATGACCACCCGCAGGGGGTCGGTGACGCCGGGGCCGGCCAGCAGGCGGGTGACCTCCAGGCCGTCGAGCTTGGGCATGCGGATGTCGAGCAGGCAGACGTCAGGACGCAGCCTCCTGGCCTCGGCCACGGCGGCGGCGCCGTCGGAGACCGCGGAGACGACCTCCATGTCCGGCTGGGCGTCGAGGATCATCTGGAAGCCGGTTCTGACGAGCTCTTGGTCGTCGGCGATGAGGACACGGATCACGCCCCCAGCTTAAGATCAGCCGTTCGGCCGATGCCGTACCGACCGCCCGACCGATCCGGCGCGAGGGCCCGCGGCGGCAGGCTCTCATGCCATGAGCGACGTACTGTCCGGACACTTCTTGACCAAACGATTCGGTCACACGACGGCCCTGGCCGGGGTGGACATCACCATCCACCAGGAAGAAGCGGTGGCGATCATGGGGCCGAGCGGCTCCGGCAAGTCCACCCTGCTGCACTGCCTGGCGGGCATCATGAAGCCGGACGAGGGCGAGGTGCACCTGATGGGCCACCGCGTCGACAACCTCGGCGAGCGCCGCCGCAGCGAGCTGCGCCGCACCCGGTTCGGCTTCGTCTTCCAGTTCGGCCAGCTGCTGCCCGAACTGCCCGCCGAGGAGAACGTGGCGCTGCCGCTGATGCTCGGCGGCGTGACCAGGACCCAGGCGGTACGGCAGGCGCGCGAGTGGTTCGCGCCGCTCGGCCTGCAGGGCATGGAGACGCGCCGCCCCGGCGAGTTGTCGGGCGGCCAGGCGCAGCGGGTGGCGATCGCCAGGGCGCTGGTCAGCAAGCCCGCTGTGGTCTTCGCCGACGAGCCGACGGGCGCGCTGGACCAGACGACGGGCCAGGAGACGATGCGCCTGCTGGTGGAGGCGACCAAGTACAACGGGGCGTGCCTGGTGGTGGTCACCCACGACCCGAACGTGGCCTCGTGGTGCGACCGCACGGTCGAGGTGCGCGACGGCCGCCTGACCGGCGACGGGCCGGGGGCGCACACGACGGTCCTGCCCGGCCTTCACGCCGGAGGTCACGCGTGAGCGGCACCCTCTCCCTCACCTGGCGGCTGCTGCGCGGAGGCGGCCGTCAGGGCATGCTCGGCACCTGGCTCACCCTCGGCGCGGTCGTGATCTCCACGGCGCTGCTGCTGTTCGCGGTGAGCGCCAACCTGGCCTTCGACGCGCGGGCCCAGCACGGCGCCTGGCGCAATCCCGTCGCCGCCGAGGGCGACGCGGTGGCGGTGCAGGCGACCCGCTGGGACTACGTGCGCGACAGCCCGATCCTCGTGGTCGAGCTGGCCGCGCTCAAGCCCGGCGCCCCTGCTCCTCCTGGGCTGAAGGCCTTCCCCGGGCCGGGCCAGACCTGGCTCTCCCCGGCGCTGAAGGACCTGGCGGACGAACTGCCGCAGGAGCAGCTCGCCGCGAGGTTCGGCCAGGTGCGCGGCGAGCTGGGCGAGCAGGCTCTGGTCCTGCCGTCCGAGCTGGTCGCGGTGGTCGGCCTGGAGCCGGGCGATCCGGCGTTCAAGGTGAAGCGCGACTACGGGGCGGCCTCCCCGACCCGGATCGCGAGCTTCGCCGGCGAGCCGACGGACGACGCGATCGCCTACCAGATGCTCGCCCTCATCGGCAGCGTGCTGATGGTCGTCCCGCTGCTGGTGTTCGGCGGGGCGGCGGCCAGGCTCACGGTCGCCCGGCGCGACCAGCGCCTGGCCGCGCTCCGGCTGATCGGCGCGACCCCCGGCCAGGTGGCGGGGATGACGGTGGCCGAGGCGGTGATGGTCGCGTTCGCGGGGGCCGCGGCCGGCACGCTCCTGTACGGCCTGGCCTCGCCCCTGCTCAGCCGCATCCCGATGCAGGGCGGAGCGTGGTTCGTCACCGATCTGCTGCCACCGCCGTGGGTGATGGGCCTGGTGCTGCTGGCCGTACCCCTGCTCGTGGGCCTGTCGGCGGTGGTGGGCCTGCGCCGGGTGGTGGTCAGCCCGCTGGGCGTGGCCAAGCGGGAGACGCCGCCGGCGATGCGGTTCGTGCGGGTGATCGCCCTGATCGTGGCGCTGGTGATGGTGCCGATGGTGAGCCGCGCGACGAGCGTCACGGTGATCGTGATCGTGGTCGGGCTGGCCTTCCTGGCGATCAACCTGGCCGGGCCGTGGGTGGTCGGCCTCATCGGCCGCATCACCGCCAAGAGGGCCCGCCGCGCGCACCAGCTCCTGGCCGGGCGCCGCCTGGTCGACGATCCGCGCGCCGCCTGGCGCACGGTGAGCGGGGTGGCGCTGACGGGGTTCGTCGCCGGCTTCCTCGGCCTGCTCAGCCCCAGCGCCGACCTGCTCGGCACGCGCGACGCCCACCAGCTGAGGTTGTCGGGTGACGTATCGGTGACCGAGGCGCGCGAACGGCTGGCCGGGGCGAAGGTGAAGGCCACCGTCGAGCGGAAGAAGGACATCCTGGTCGTGGCGCTGGGCACCGGCGCGAGCCAGGAGAACCTCGACCGGGCGCGCACCGCGCTGGCGGGCCTGTCGCCCGGCCGCTCGGCCTCGACCGAGACCGACGACGGCCTGGTCGACGGCCAGCTGCTGACCGACATCGCCACCGGCACGATCGTGGTGCTGGCCGTGTCGTTCCTGGTGGCGATCACCAGCGCGGGCATCACCGCGGCGTCGTCGGTCCTCGACAGGCGGCAGACGTACGCGCTGCTGCGCCTGGCAGGGACACCTCTGGAGGTGCTCGACCGGGCCAGGCGCTCGGAGACGCTGATCCCGCTGGTCATCATGGGCGGCGGCTCGATCGCGATCGGGATGTTCTGCGCGATGCCGTTCATGTTCGCCGGGATGAACGTGCGGGGGCTGGTGACGCTGCTGACCTGCGTGGCGGTCGGCTTCGCCGGGGTCCTGGCCGCGGGCGCGCTCAGCAGGCCGCTGCTGCGCTCGGTGACCCTGAACCCGGCGCCGCGTCCCGACTAGCGCGGGTGTCCGGCGGCCGGGTGCCTGGCCAGCCACGCGAGAATCGCCTGGTTCGTCTCCTCCGGCATCTCCTGCTGGATCCAGTGACCGCAGTCCAGGCTGACCACGTCCGCGTTGGGGACGAAATGCGTCAGCCTTTCAGACCTCGGGACCACGTCCCGGTCGCCGTAGATCATGAGGGCGGGTTGCCGGATGATGGGGTCCACATCGGCCAGCGCATGCCAGTTGCGGGTGGAGTTCCTGTACCAGTTGATGCCGCCCGTGAAGCCCGACGCTTCGAAGGCGGAGACGAAGACGTCCAGCTCGGCGTCGCTCATGATGGGCTCGCCGGGCGGCGTCTCCGCCCTGGCGAGGTCGATCAGAGCCATGCCCGGCTGAGGCTCCGCGGGAGGCAGGTTCTTCCGGAACATGTTGCGGAGGAAGCGGGCCGTGTTCTCTTCGAACACGGCGTCGGCGACGCCGGGATGCCGGTTGAAGTGGACGTAGTAGAAGTCGCCGCCCATCACGTCCTCGATGAACTCGACCCAGGGCTTCTCCCCGCGGTCCTGGTACGGCACGCTCAGGTTGATCACCTTGTCGACCCGGTTCGGATGCAGCAGGGTCAGTCCCCACACGACGATCGCCCCCCAATCGTGTCCGACGAAGGTGGCGGATTCGTAGCCGTAATGGTCGAGAAGCGCCACGAGATCACCCGACAGGTGGTCGATGTCGTAGTCGGTCACCTCGGCCGGGCGGGAGGAGTTTCCGTAGCCCCGCTGGTTCGGGACGATGACGTGGTAGCCCGCCGCGACCAGGGCGGGCACCTGGTGACGCCAGGAATAGGCGTGCTCCGGCCAGCCGTGGCAGAGCACGATGGGATTGCCCGCGTTCTGGCGGCCGGCTTCGAAGACTTCCAGCTTCACGCCGTTGACCGGGACAAGGGTGGGATCGAACATCGCGTTTCCTCCTGGAGATGGCCGTCAGTGAAAGTCATCCTGCCGACCTATACCGGTCATCTCATGACCGGTTTTCATGGAAGTGTCGCCAGGTATGCGAACCGATCGGCTGGTGGCCATCCTCCTCATGCTGCAGCGGCGTGAGCAGGTGACGGCGGCAGAGGTCGCCCGGGAGCTGGAGGTCTCCGAGCGCACCGCCCGCCGCGACCTCGACGCCCTGGCCATGGCCGGGGTGCCCGTCTACTCCATGCAGGGCAGGAGCGGCGGCTGGCGCCTGGTCGGCGGCGCCCGTACCGACCTGTCCGGGCTGACCGCCAGCGAGGCCCGCGCCCTGTTCCTGGTCGCCGGCCAGGCGTCGGCCGCGACGCCTGCCGTGAAGGCGGCCCTGCGCAAGCTCGTCCAGGCCCTGCCGGGGCCCTTCAGGACGCAGGCCGAGGCGGCGGCGACGTCGCTGGTCATGGACCCGCAACGGTGGGGGGCCGGCCGGGTCGAGCGCCGCTCGCCCCGGTTCCTCGACGAACTCCTGGACGCGGTGATCCGCGGCGTCCAGGTACGGCTCGGCTACGTCGACCGCGAGGGCGCCGTGACCGAGAGGACCGTGCACCCGCTGGGCATCGTCGCCAAGGGCCCGTCGTGGTACCTGGTCGCCCACACCGGGGCGGGGCGGCGGACCTTCCGCGTCGACCGCGTGTCGTCCGCCGAGCCGACCGGCGATCCCGTGCACCGGCCGGAGGACTTCGACCTGGCCGCGAGCTGGCGCGAGATCGCCGACGAGGTCGACCGCAGGCGGACGCCGCTCGAGCTCCGGGCGGTGTGCGCGCCCCAGGCGATGGGCGCGCTCCGGCTGATGCTCGGCGACCGGCTCCAGGTGGGAGGCTCCACGGCCGACGGCCGTGTCGAGGTCGTGATCCGCGGCCACGACGAGTACACGCTCGCGTGCGAGATCGCCGGGCTGGTCGAATGGCTCGAGGTGACCGGCCCTCCTGGGGTGCGAGACCACCTGGTCTCGATCGGCAACGCGCTCGTCGAGCGACACGCCTGAGAGCTGCCTAGTCGGAGCTCCAGTCGAGAAAGCCGTCGCGCACCTTCGGCTGCCACATGCCCATGGGCCTGCCGGACTCCAGGGAGGTGGCGATGCGCCGCAGGAAGGTCAGGTAGGAGGGCGCCTCCTGGGTCAGGCCCGTCTCGTTGTAGAAGTGGAAGACCTCGCCCGTCCTGACGTCGATCAGCTGGTGCCCGCCGTCGACGGCCTTGGCGAAGGGAACGCTGTGGCCGTGCCACCAGAAGGCGAAGTCGGGGGTGGTGGTGCCGTCGCGGTACATGCCGCACATCATGTGCCACTCGTCGCGGACCTCCTTCAGGGGGACCAGGGCGTGCAGGCCGTCGGTGGGCAGCCCCCAGTCGCGCGCGCCGTCGTGCCGCAGCAGCGAGGCGCGGTAGTCGTCGGGGAAGGTCAGGCCCATCGCCCGCTCGGTCCTGGCGATGGTCCGCGGCGCCGCGGGAGGGTTCAGCCTCTGGAGGGACTTGGGCGCCTTGCGGGCCAGCCATCGTTCGATGCGCGACCAGACGGCGTCGACCTGCCTCCGCACCGACTTGTCCGGAGATTTCACGACCGGGGGGTCTTCGGACGGCAGGCATCCGAGCTCGCTCAATTGCGCGTCGGTCGCGGGCGTGGGTCCGGGCTGGGTCGGCTCCACCTGGGGAGTGGGGGAGGGGCGCGGCGGCCCGGCGCACGTGGCAGGGGGAGGACCGGCGGGTTCGGTGCTCCAGGTCAGCTCGCAGGCGGCGGAGACGCCCGGTTGCCAGTCGCGCAGCGGCTGCCCGCTCTCCAGGGCGGTCGCGATGGCTTCCAGGAGGGCGATGTACGACGGCCAGCCCATGGAGCCCTCGTAGTCGACGTTCTCGTCCCACCGCTTCTCGCCGACGCGGCCGGTGCGCGGGTCGATGAACAGCGACGTCCCCCGGGAGTCGCTCGCGAACGGCACGAGGCTGCCGTGCCAGGTGCCGTCGTCGGGATCGGCCTCGTCCACGGATCCGGCCAGCACGAGGTCGTTGCAGTGGCTCTCCTGGTCGGCGGCGATGCCCCAGCGGTCATGCAGCTCCAGGCCGTGCGGGAGGGGCAGGCCGCCGTCGTGTCGCATCAGGGAGGCGTCGAGCTCGTCGGGGAGCGGCTTCCAGACCGGTAACTCGCCGTTGGGGTGCTCCAGCTTGCGCAGCGTGCCGGAGGCGTAGGAGCCCAGCCAGCGCTCGATCCGGTCCCAGGCCCGGCTCACCCGCGAGGCCTTGGCGGAGTCGAGGGAACGTGGGGGAGGGGTGGGCTCGTCGGCCGGCCGCAGGCCGGTGGGACGGTCCATCGCGCCCCGGCCGATGGTCACGGGCGTGCATCCGGCGGCCTGGGCCTGCGCGGGAGAGAGCATCCGCTTCCGCAGCGACGCCTCGAGCTCGGGGTCGCCGCACGACATGGAGCCGTCGAACGTGAGGCAGATCGTGCGCCGCACGGGCTCCGTGGCGCTGGCGGCGGTGCCGGCGCCGAGCAGGACGAGGGCCAGGACCGGACGTAAGACGCGGATCATCCGCCGGACTCTAGCCCAGGCACCCGGCAGATCCGCTAGCCCAGCACCAGGTCCCGCACGGTCGTCAGCGACTGCTCGTCGCGCGGTCCCATGACCAGCAGGCTCGTCACCGGGCTGGCCCGCCAGGCCTCCAGCCGCTCCTTGATGCGCCCGGCCGGTCCCACGAGCGAGATGCCGTCGGCCAGTTCGTCGGGGATGGCGTGGAAGGCCTCGTCCTTCTTGCCCGACAGGTACAGCGCCTGGATGTGCTCGGCCGCGTCGGCGAAGCCCATGCGGCCGATGATGTCGGCGTGGAAGTTGCGCTGCTTGGCGCCCATGCCGCCGATGTAGAGGGTGAGCATCATCTTGACCGTGTTCAGCGCCTGCTTCACGTCGTCGTTGATGATCACCATCACCATGGCGGCGATGTCGAAGTCGGCGTGGGCTCCCGACAGCGCCTCGCCGTACATCTCCTGGATCTTCGAGGGGAAGGCGAACAGCGGCAGCCAGCCGTCGGCGATCTCGGCGGAGAGCGCGACGTTCTTGGGGCCCTCGGCGCCGAGGTAGAGCGGGATGTCCGCGCGCAGCGGATGGGTGATCGACTTCAGCGGCTTGCCGATGCTGTCGGGCAGCGGCAGGGGGTAGTGCCTGCCGTCGTTGGTGACGGGCTCCTCGCGCCGCCACACCTTGCGCATGATGTCGACGTACTCGCGGGTCCTGGCCAGCGGCTGGGCGAAGCGCTGGCCGTACCAGCCCTCGACGACCTGAGGGCCGGACGCGCCGATGCCGAGCAGCAGGCGGCCGCCGGTGAGATGATCGAGGGTCATCGCGGTCATGGCGGTGGCGACGGGGGTGCGGGCGGAGATCTGCGCCACGGAGGTGCCCAGCTTGATGCGGCTGGTGCGCGCGCCGTACCAGGCCAGCGGGGTGAAGGCGTCGCTGCCGTAGGCCTCGGCCGTCCACACCGAGTCGTAGCCGAGCCGCTCGGCCAGCTGCACGGTCTCGGTGGCGTCGTCCGCGGAGCGCTGCCAGTAGCCGAGATTGAGACCGAGTTTCATTAGAACAAGTTCTATTATCCGGAGCCGGGTGTCAATGCACGATCTTCAGGGCAAGGTGACCTCTGTGCTGAAGGGTCTGTACCGCGTCATATGTGTCCTGTTGTTGCTGGTTGTGGCAGCCGAACCGATGACGGCCATGGGAATGGAACGTGCCAAACGCCCGAATATCGTGCTGATTCTGGCCGATGACCTCGAGGCTGGAAATCTGGCGCTTTTCCCGAAGATCTCCCAGCACCTCGTCCGGCAGGGCATGTCCTTCGACCGCACCTTCGTCACCAACTCCTGGTGCTGCCCCTCCCGCGCCTCGATCCTGCGCTCCCAGTACGTGCACAGCCACGGGGTGCTGACCAACACGGCCCCCGAGGGCGGGTTCGACCGCTTCTACCAGCTCGAACTGGATCGTTCCACGGTCGGCACCTGGATGAACGACGCCGGATACCGCACCGCCCTCATGGGCAAGTACCTCAACCACTACCCGGGCTCCTCGACGGCGGCCACCTACGTGCCGCCCGGCTGGGACCGGTGGGAGGTGCCGGTCCGCAACCTCTACGAGGAGTACGGCTACACCCTCAACTCCAGCGGCAAGCTGGTCGACTACGGATGGGCCGAGACCGACTACCTGTCCGACGTGCTCGCGACCAAGGCGGGCGAGTTCGTGGCCGCCTCCGACGACCCCTTCTTCCTGTACCTGGCGCCGATCGGCCCGCACAACCCGGCCAACCCGGCGCTGCGTCACAGCAACGCCTTCGCCGACGCCAAGGCCCCGCGCACCAAGTCGTTCAACCAGGACGACGTCAAGGCGGAACCGCGCTGGCTGCGCTCCCTGCCGAAGATCAAGGATGTCGGGATCGACCGCATCGACGACCGCTACCGGGCCAGGCTGCGCTCCATGCTCGGCGTCGACGACCTGGTCGGCTCGGTGATCGACGCCCTCGACAAGGCGGGCAAGCTCGACGACACCTACGTGATCTTCGCCTCCGACAACGGCTTCCATCTCGGCACCCACCGGATCAAGCAGGGCAAGACCACCCCCTTCGAGGAGGCCATCCGGGTGCCCATGGTGGTGCGCGGTCCCGGGGTGCGGGCCGGGGCGGTCAACACCGACCTGTGCGGCACCATCGACCTGGGCCCGACCATCGCCGAGCTCGGCGGCGCGCGGACGCCGTCCTTCGCGGAGGGGCGCTCGCTGGTGCCGTTCCTGCGCGGGCAGCGGCCCGACCGGTGGCGCCGCAACGTGCTGGTGGAGTTCAACCGGCCGACCAGCAAGGTCTCGGCCAAGCAGACGCCGGTGCCCCCCTACAACGCGCTGCGCACCGACCGCTACACCTACGTGCGCTACGCCACGGGGGAGTCGCAGCTCTACGACCTGGTGGCCGACCCGCACCAGCTGCGCAACCTGGCCGCGACGGCCAACCCGACGTTGTTGTTCCGGCTGGAGTACCTCCTGGAGGGCATGCGCACCTGCTCGGGCGCGAGCTGCCGGGTGGCCGACGCCAGGCGCTAGAGCTCCAGGTCGTAGGTGTGGGCCAGGTGCTCGCTCACCGCGTTCGCCGCGGCGGCGGCGTCTCCTGAGGCGATCGCGTCGCGGATGAGCTGGTGTTCGGCGCGCAGCCTGGCCGAGCCGACCCCGAGCCGCTCCACGGCGGCCACGGCGTGCGGCCTGACGGAGTCGCGGATCGAGCGCATGATCACGCCGATGAGCCGGTTGCCCGAGGCGTCGGCGATGGCGCAGTGGAAGGCGATGTCGTGCTCGACGAACTCCGCGGCGTCGCGGGCGGCGTCCATGGCAGCCAGGGCCAGGTCGAGCGCGGTGGTGTCGGCGCGCAGGGCGGCGGCGCGCGAGGCGGCGAACTGCTCGATCATCAGCCGAGTCTCGATGATCTCCGACAGCTCCAGCCCGGCCAGCCCGAGGTGGAGGCGGAGCAGGTCGGTCAGGGCGGTGCCCGGGCGTGAGGTGAGCACCGCGCCGGCGTCGGGCCCGCGACCGGCCGAGGAGGAGACAACCCCGAGCGTCTCCAGCACGCGCAGGGCCTCGCGCACCGAGGAGCGCCCGACCTGCAGCTGCTCGGCGAGCTGGCGTTCGCCCGGCAGCCGGTCGCCGACGCGCAGGCCGTCCTCGGCGATGCGTTGCTCGATCCTGGCGAGCACCTCCTCGAAGGTGCGGGTGCGCTTGACGGGTGCCCAGTTGCCTGCCATATGGTCAGACCATACTGTGGTCAGACCATAAGGGGAAGTCGTGCGGGTCGCCCTCTTCATCACATGCGTGAACGACACGCTGTTCCCGGACACCGGCAGGGCGGTGGTGTCGCTGCTGCGCAGGCTGGGCTGCGAGGTGGAGTTCCCCAAGGCCCAGACGTGCTGCGGCCAGATGCACGTCAACACCGGCTACAAGGAGCAGGGCGTACGGCTCGCGCGGCACTTCACCGAGGTCTTCGCCGACTACGAGGCGGTCGTGGCGCCCAGCGGATCGTGCGCGGCCATGGTGCGCGAGCAGTACCCCAGGCTGATCGACCAGCAGGTCCCCAGGGTGTACGACCTGTCGGAGTTCCTGCTCGACGTCCTGGAGGTCGAGGACGTGGGCGCCTACTTCCCGCACCGGGTGACCTACCACCCGACCTGCCACTCGCTCAGGGGGCTCAGGCTCGGCGACAAGCCGGCCAGGCTCCTGTCGAAGGTGCGCGGCCTGGAGCTGGTCCCGCTGGGCGGCGCGGAGGAGTGCTGCGGCTTCGGCGGCACCTTCAGCGTGAAGAACCCGGCGATCTCGGCGGCCATGTGCTCCGACAAGGTGCGCAACGTGCTCGGCACCGGCGCCGAGGTGCTGTGCGCCGCCGACAACTCCTGCCTGATGCACATCGGCGGCACGCTCAAGAGACAGAGGTCAGGAGTCAGGGTCATGCATCTCGCCGAGATCCTCGCCTCGACGGAGGCGGCCAGATGAGTACGTTCATCGGAATGCCCGGCAACTTCCCGAAAAATGCCGCGAAAGCCGTACAGGACTCGCAGTTGCGGTTCAACCTCAGGAAGGCCACCCACACCATCAGGGGCAAACGCGGCGCCGTCGTCGCCGAGCTGCCCGACTGGCAGGAGCTGCGCGCGGCGGGCAAGGCCATCAAGGACCACACCCTCGCCCGCCTCGACACCTACCTGCTCCAGCTGGAGGAGGCCGTCACCGCCGCGGGCGGCACCGTGCACTGGGCCAGGGACGCCGCCGAGGCCAACCGCATCGTCACCGAGCTGGTCCAGGCCACCGGCGAGAGCGAGGTGGTCAAGGTCAAGTCGATGGCCACCCAGGAGATCGGGCTCAACGAGCACCTGGCCGAGCAAGGCATCACGGCCTACGAGACGGACCTGGCCGAGCTGATCGTCCAGCTCGGCGACGACTTGCCCAGCCACATCCTGGTCCCGGCGATCCACCGCAACCGCGCGGAGATCCGCGAGATCTTCCTGCGCGAGATGCCCGACGCGCCGAAGGATCTGACCGACGAGCCGAAGGCTCTGGCCGAGGCGGCCAGGCGGCACCTGCGCGAGCGGTTCCTGCGGGCCAAGGTCGCCGTGTCGGGCGCCAACTTCATGATCGCCGAGACGGGCACGCTCGTCGTGCTCGAATCGGAGGGCAACGGGCGCATGTGCCTGACCCTCCCCGAGACCCTGATCAGCGTGGTCGGCATCGAGAAGCTGCTGCCCACCTGGCAGGACCTGGAGGTCTTCCTCCAGCTGCTGCCCAGGAGCTCGACGGGCGAGCGCATGAACCCCTACACCTCCACCTGGACGGGCTCCACCGACGGCCAGGCCTTCCACCTGGTGCTGCTCGACAACGGCCGCACCCGCGTGCTCGCCGACGAGGTGGGCCGCCAGGCGCTGCGCTGCATCCGCTGCTCGGCCTGCCTGAACGTCTGCCCCGTCTACGAGCGGGCGGGCGGCCACGCCTACGGCTCGGTCTATCCCGGACCGATCGGCGCCATCCTCACCCCCCAGCTGCGCGGGGTCGGCACCGAGCTCGACGCCTCCCTGCCATACGCCTCGTCGCTCTGCGGCGCCTGCTACGACGTCTGCCCGGTGGCGATCGACATCCCGGAGGTCCTGGTCGACCTGCGGGCCAAGGTCCCGCACAAGGCGGCGGAGCGCGCGGGCATGAAGGTCGCCGGCTGGGTGCTCGACAAGCCGGTACGGCTGGCCAAGGCGCAACGGCTGGCCATCCGCTTCCGCCGGCTGGCGCCCAGGCGCCTGCCCGGACCCATGAGCGCCTGGACCGACACCAGGGACCTGCCGGAGATCCCCGAGCAGTCCTTCCGAGACTGGTGGGAGAGCCAGTGAACGCCAAGCAGGAGATCCTCGCCCGCATCAGGAAGGCCGTCGCGGGCGCCCCCGAGGTGGAGATCGTGCGCTCCTACCGCAGGAGCGCGCCCGGCGAGGGCATCGTCGAGCTGTTCGCCGAGCGTGTGGCCGACTACCGGGCCGTCGTGCACGTCGTGCCCGAGGCGGAGCTGGAGGCCACGCTGGCCGGGCTGGCCGCGGGCAGGCGGCTGGTCGCGTCCGGCAGCCTGCCCGCGGGCTGGCGCGCCGCTCTCGGACGGGGGGCGCTCGCCCTGACCGTCGAGAGCGGCGAGGAGCGGCTCGGGGTGCGCGAGCTCGACGCGCTCGACGGCGTGGTGACCGGGTGCGCGGTCGCCGTCGCCGAGACCGGCACGATCGTGCTCGACGCGGGCCAGGGGCGCAGGGCGCTCACCCTGGTGCCCGACTACCACCTGTGCGTGGTGCGGGCCGGTCAGATCGCCGCCTCGGTCCCCGAGGCCCTGTCCAGGCTCGATCCGTCGGGGCCGACCACGTGGATCAGCGGGCCGTCGGCCACCAGCGACATCGAGCTGAACCGGGTCGAGGGAGTCCACGGTCCGCGGACCCTCGAAGTCGTGATCAGTACCTGAGCAGGGCGGCGACCTGGTCCAGCTCGTCGCAGAACCAGAACTCGGCGTCGGTCATCGCCGCCGCGCGCGCCAGCGCGGAGTCGGCGCGGTCGGTCGTCGACGACTCCACGCCCCAGCGCCGCAGCTCGTCGGGGGTGCGCGCGAGCTGGGTGCCGCCGGGCCCGATCCACACGCTGTGAGACAGCTCGCCGGGCAGCAGGACGGCCTCGGCGCGCCCCTCGCGCAGCACGTGGGCGACCTCCTCGAAGCCGGTCGGCCCGGCGCTCTGGTGGTACCTGCCGATCAGCTCGGAGCGCCGCCGCTCCAGCCAGGAGTCGAGCGCGGTCTCGGCGTCGCGCTCGAAGCCGCCGTGGTCGCGCCGGCTGCCGTGCTCGACCATGAGCACCCGGTCGGAGGCCTTCGTGCCGAGGTGATCGCAGAGCATCGAGCGGGAGCGCGGCTCACCGGCCACGATCACCAGCTCGGCGCCGATCCTGCGCACCTGCTCGTCGACGCCGCGCGCGGCCGAGGTGGCGTTGCGTTCCCACGCCTCCTCCACGCCGCGCTCGTAGTGGCGCTGGGACCAGCCGCCCTGAGCGGTCTTCTGCAGGGGCCACGACGTGGCCTCGACCGTGCTGCGCCGTGGCGAGCCGCCGCCGAAGACGGTCAGCTCGGCGCCGGCGTGATCCACGATCACCCGCAGGTGGGGCACGTTCTCGCCGCGCTCACGCAGCATCGGCGTCACGTGCGGCAGCGGGGCCCACAACGCCTGCTCGGCGGCCTTGGGCAGGGTCTCGGCCATGACGAGTTCGTCGCCGCTGGCGAACATCGCCCGCGCCCTGCCGGTGTCGGTGACGGCCTTCTCCAGCACCTCCACGGCGCGCGGGTCGGCGTCGGCCAGCTCGCCGCTGAGCGAGCGCCAGCGCCGCAGCCGCTCAGGGCCGCTCAGCCCGGCCAGGTAGACCGAGGCGTACGGTTCCTGCCTTTCGTAGAGGGGGCGGATGAAGTCCAGCCGCACGGCTCACCACCCCCGGCACTCGGGGGTGTTCGGATGAGGGATGGGCCTGTCGCTTCCACGTTCCATGGGTTCGCCCCTACCCGTCCGATATAGGAGGATGCGTAGATGTTCGGACATGACTTCAAGATCACTACGGAGCGCCTGGTCCTGCGCCGCTTCCTGGCGGACGACGAGCAGCAGATCCGGGCGATCCTGGCCGAGGGCCTGCCGTTCCTGCCGCCCTCGCTCCCCGCCGACCCGGACGCCGTCGGCCCCTGGATCCAGGAGTCGACCGACGTGGCCATCACCGACCTCGACGGCCGGATCGTCGGCGCCACGAGCCTGTTCAAGACCGACCTCGACGCGGGCAGGACCGAGATCGGGTACGGCACGCACCCCGGGCACCGCGGGCGCGGCTACATGACCGAGGCGGTGCGCGCCCTGTGCGCGTGGGTGTTCGAGCACACCGCGATCAACCGGATCGAGCTGACCGCGGCGCCCGGCAACCTCGCCTCGCTCTGGGTGGCGCAGAAGGCGGGCTTCACCTGGGAGGGCATGCTCCGCCGCTACGACCACGAGGGCGACAGGGTGCTGTTCAGCCTCGTCAGGGGCGAGGGCTTCGACCCCTCGCCGGTGCTGCCCTTCACCGAGATGCGCACCGAGCGGCTGGTGCTGCGCCGCTACACCGAGGCCGACGTGCCCGCGCTCCTGGCCCTCGCGCAGGACGAGCTGACCCTGGCCAATACCGGGCTGCGGCTAGAGGACGAGGATGCCGCCAGGGCGCTGGCGCTGGAGACCGTCGAGCGCAAGCGCCTGCGCGGGGGCGGCATCGACTGGGCCGTCGCCACCGACGAGCTCGTCGGCACCGTCTCCTTCAACGAGGTCGACTGGTTCCACCGCGTCGCCGAGGTGGCCTACAACACCGTGCCAGGCCACCGCGGCCGGGGCTACGCCCTGGAGGCGCTCGTCGCCGTCAGCCGGTGGCTGCTGCTGGAGCAGGGCTTCCACCGGATCACCCTGCGCGCCGTGGTGCACAACTCCGGCTCCCAGCGGGTCGCGGAGAAGGCCGGATACGTGCGCGAGGGCGTGGCGCGCAAGGTCCTGGCGGGATACGACGCTGTGGTCTACAGCCTGACGGCGGCGGATGTCACTCTGGAGACGTGACTATCGCGGTTGTCGGCTGGGACGGGTCCGAACTGTCACCCAAGGCGCACGATCTGCTGAGGCGGGCCGCGCTGGTCGTGGCGCCCGAGGCGCTCACCCGGCGGGTGCCGTACAAGGACGCCGTGCCGTACGACGACCTGCTGCGGGCCCTCGACGAGCATCTGGAGAACGGCGAGGGCGACGCGGTGGTGCTGGCCGAGGGTGACCCCGGCTTCTTCGGCGTGGTGCGGGAGCTGCGCGGCCACGGCATCACGCCGCAGGTCGTGCCCGCGGTGTCGCTGCCCGCCCGCGCGTTCGCCTGCGCCGGGCTGAGCTGGGAGGACGCCCTGGTCGTCGCGCCGTCAGGCCCGCACGAGCTCAACCGCGTCGTCAACGCCTGCCGCGCCCACCACAAGGTCGGCGTGCTGTGCACGCCCGGCGTCGGCCCCGGCGAGATCGCCCGCGAGCTGGCGCCGACGACACCGCGCGCGCTGATCGTCTGCGAGGACCTGGGCGGCCCTGACGAGCGGGTCAGCCACAGCCGCATGGGCGAGGCGACCACCCGGCCGTGGAAGGACCCCGACGTGGTGCTGGTGCTCGACCCGCTGCACCGGCCGCACGAGCGCAGCTGGGTCGGCGGCCTGCGTCCCGGGCCGCAGGAGTGGGCGCTCGCCGGCGACGACCTGCCCGCCGAGGTGCGCGCCTTCGTGGTCGCCAAGCTCGGGCCCCGCCTCGGCGACCTGGTCTGGGACGTCGGCGCCGGCACCGGCGAGGTCGCCGTCGACTGCGCCAGGCTCGGGGCGGCGGTCATCGCGGTCGAGCGCGACGAGCAGTCGTGCGCCAGGCTGCGCCGCCGCGTGCTGGAGCACGGCGTGAAGGTGGCGCTGACCAGGGGCCAGGCGCCGCCCGCGCTGGAACCGCTGCCCGATCCCGACGCGGTCTTCGTCGGCGGAGGAGGCCCCGACGTGGTCGCCGTCTGCGCCGAGCGCCGGCCGCGCTCGCTGGTGTGCACGGTCAAGGCCCTCGAGCAGGTGCCTGCGGTCTACGCCCGGATGCGTGAGTACGGCTACCGCGCGGAGGGCGTCTGCATCCAGGCCTCCATGGTGAGTGTTCTGCCTGATGGGCGCCATGGTCTGGCCCCGTCGCGGGCCGTCTTCGTCATCCACGGGGTGCCCGCTCACCCGGCGTGACCTGTTATTGTCGCGTGTCCCGCTTTCTTCCCCCGAGGTGAACCCGCGACATGAAGCCGCCGCTGCTGCTCATCGGGCAGGGCTCGCACGACGATGCCGGTTCCGCGGAATTCGGCCGCTTCGTCCACCGCCTCCGTTGCCGACTCGACCAGACCGCCGCCGAGGTCTCCGGCGGCTACCTCAAGCAGGCCGATCCCCGGCTGAGCGACTCCGTCGCCAACCTGGTCGCGCGCGGCCACCACCGGCTGGTGGCGCTGCCGTTGAGTCTCAACAGGGCCCCCGATGAGTTCCCCGCGGCGATGGCGCTCGAGCAGGAGAGGCACCCCACGCTCATGTACGACACCGGACGCCCCCTGGGTCCCGACCCCCGCGTGCTCGCTCTGCTGGCAGAACGGCTCGACGAGGCCGTGGCCGACCTGGCACCCACCGGGCCGCTGAGGCTCGTCACCGACGACGAGGACGAGCCCATCTCCACCGCCGAGACCGCGATCGTGCTGGTCGGCGAGGGCTCCACCGACCCGGCGGCCAACGCCGAGGTGCACCGCGTCTCGCGGCTGTTCTGGGAGACCCACGGCTACGACTACATGACCGTCGAGACGGCTTTCGTCTCCCTGACCCCTCCCGGCGTGCCCGGCGGCCTGGAGCGCTGCCGCCGCCTGGGCGCCCGTCGCGTGATCGTCCTGCCGTACCTGTTGTTCGCGGGCGGCATGCTGGAGCGGGTCTGGGCGCAGGCCCTGGCGTACGGCGCCGGCCACCCCGAGCTCGACATCCGCTGCGCCGAGGTCATCGGCGACTGCGAGGCCCTGGCCGACGTGGTGATCGAGCGTTACGAGGAAGCCCTTGTCTTCGGAGCTTGAGCGGGTCCTGGCCGGCGTCGAGCCCGCGTCGGCGTCCGCCGTCGCCGACGCGCTCGCCTACCAGGCCCGGCTGACCAAGCCGGCGGGCTCGCTCGGCGCCCTGGAGGAGGTCGCGGTCCGGCTCGCGGGCTCCGGCGGGGTCTGCCCGCCCGTGATGCCCTCCCCGGCCGCACTGGCGATCTTCGCCGCCGACCACGGCGTGCACGCCCAGGGCGTCTCGCCCTGGCCGCAGGAGGTCACCGTCCAGATGGTGGCCAACTTCCTCGCCGGTGGCGCGGTGGCCAACGCCTTCGCCGCCCAGGTGGGCGCCTCCGTCACGGTCGTCGACGTGGGGGTCGCCGCCGACCTGCCCGCCGGTCCCGGACTCGTCGTTCGCAAGATCGGGTACGGCACCGCGGACCTGTCCGCCGGCCCCGCCATGAGCGACGGCGACGCCGTGGCCGCCCTCGAAGCGGGCATCTCCGTCGCCCGCTCGCTCATCGACTCCGGCGCCCGCTGCCTGATCACCGGCGACATGGGCATCGCCAACACCACCGCCTCCGCCGCCCTCATCTCGGCCTTCACCGGGCTCGACCCCGCCGAGGTGACCGGGCGCGGCACCGGCATCGACGACGAGACCCACGCGCGCAAGGTCGCCGTCGTCCGGCGGGCGCTGTCGGTCAACGGCATCGAGCCGGCCACCGGACCCCTTCGCGTGCTGGCCGCGGTCGGCGGCTTCGAGCACGCGGCGATCGCGGGCTTCGTCCTGGCCGCGGCACAGGCCCGGGTGCCGGTGATCCTCGACGGCGTGATCGCCGGAGCCGCGGCCCTGGCGGCCCAGGCACTATCGCCCGCGTCGATCGACCACTGCGTCGCCGGCCACCGCTCCGCCGAGCCCGGCCACGCCGCCGCCCTGCGCCACCTGGGCCTGCGCCCGCTGGTCGATCTGGAGCTGCGACTGGGCGAGGGCACCGGCGCGCTGCTGGCCCACCCGCTGGTCTGCGCGGCCGTACGCGTGATGCACGAGGTCGCCACGTTCGACTCGGCGGGAGTGTCGGAAAAGCCCATGTGATGATGGGCGGGTGAAGATCCTCAGCAGGGTTCTGTTCCGCCTGCCGATCCATCTCTACAAGATCGGCCTCGGTCCGCTGTTCGGCCACCGGTTCCTGATGCTCGGACACATCGGCCGGGTGTCGGGGCTGACCAGGCACGCGGTGATCGAGGTCGTCGAGAGGGACCGCGACCTCGGCTCCTACACGGTCTGCTCCGGCCTCGGCGCCGGGTCGCAGTGGTACCGGAACATCGCCACGAACCCTGAGGTGGCCCTCCAGGTGGGCTGGAAGGTGATGCCCGCGCTGGCCGTGCCGCTGCCGCCGGAGGAGGGCGCCGAGGTCATGCGCGCCTACGCGGCCAGGCACCCGGTGGTCGCGCGCTGGCTGATGAGGATGCTCGGCATCGAGGCCGACGGCACCCCCGAGGGCTTCCGGCGGGCGGGCATGGAGCTCCCGTTCGTGAAGCTGGTGACGAAGTGACCAGGTACGGGCCCATGTACGGCCCCGACCTCACCTTCCTGGGCGTCGAGCGGTGCGACGTCAACGACCCGGCGAGCTTCGCCGGCGCCGACGTGGTGATCATCGGGGCGCCCTTCGACGGCGGCACCTCCCACCGCCCCGGCGCCAGGTTCGGTCCCATGGCGCTGCGCCAGGCCTGCTACCTGCCGCACGACGGCTCCCGCCCGAGCCTGGCCCTGCGCGTCGACGGCCTCAAGGACCTGCGCGTCCTCGACGCGGGCGACGTGGAGTGCTACTCCGGCGACGTCGACGGCTCGCTGGCCGCGATCGAGGACGCCGTGCACCGCATCGCGGTCACCGGCGCCGTGCCCCTGATCCTGGGCGGCGACCACACCGTCGCGCTGCCCGACGCCAGGGGTACGGCACGCGCCCACGAGCCGGGACGCACCTCGATGATCCACTTCGACGCCCACGCCGACACCGGCGACATCGCCTTCGGCCACCTGCACGGCCACGGCCAGCCGATGCGCCGCCTGATCGAGTCGGGCGCCATCAGGGGAGACAGGTTCCTGCAGATCGGCCTGCGCGGCTACTGGCCCGAGCCCGAGACACTGGAGTGGATGGCCGGGCAGCGCATGCGCTCCTACGAGATGACCGAGATCGTCCACCGGGGCCTGGAGGAATGCCTGACGGAGGCGTTCGCGATCGCGCTGGACGAATGCGACCAGATTTTCCTTTCCGTCGACATCGACGTCTGCGACCCCGGCCACGCACCCGGCACCGGCACCCCGGAACCGGGCGGGCTGACGGCGCGCCAATTGCTGGATTCGGTCCGGCGAATTTGTTACGAACTTCCGCTGGCGGGGATGGAGGTGGTGGAGGTGGCTCCGCCGTACGACCATGCCGACATCACCGCCATGCTCGGCAATCGAGTGGTTCTCGAGGCGCTGTCGGCGATGGCCCGGCGGCGTAAGGATCTTGCTGGTGGCACCCGGTGGGATCCGCGCCAGCCTCTCCTTGACGACCGTTAACACATTTGAGGCAAATGACCCGGTAAGTTTGCCTCTTAACACACCATTCTTCGTGAACGGGAGATCCGCCGACATGGGCCCCTACCTCCTCGGCCTGCGGCTTTCCGGCCGCAAGGTGCTCGTCGTGGGCGGCGGCCGCGTGGCCCAGCGGCGCGTGCCCGCCCTGATCGAGGCCGGCGCCCAGGTGACGCTCGTGTCCCCAGAGGTCACCCCCGCGCTCGACGATCTCATCGAGGCCGGGCGCATCACCTGGCACGCCCGGCCCTACCAGCACGGAGACTGCGCGGGCGCCTGGCTCGTCCAGGCCTGCACCGACGTCCGCGACGTCAACGCGGCCGTCGCCGCCGAGGCCGAGGCCGAACGCGTCTGGTGCGTGCGCGCCGACGACAAGGACGCCGCCGCCGCCTGGACCCCCGCCTCCGGCCGGGTCGACGAGATCAGCGTCGCGGTCACCGCAGGCGGCGACCCCCGCAGGGCCGCCGGCATCCGCGACGCGATCGTGGGAGCGCTCCGCGACGGCACCGTCGACGCCAGGCGCAGCCGCACCAAGCCTGTCGGCGTCGCCCTCGTCGGCGGCGGACCCGGCGACCCCGGCCTCATCACCGTGCGCGGGCGACAGCTCCTGGCCCAGGCCGACGTCGTCGTGGCCGACCGGCTCGCGCCCCGGGCACTCCTCGACGAACTCGCGCCCGACGTCGAGCTCATCGACGCCGCCAAGGTCCCCTACGGCCGCTCGCTGCCGCAGGAGGAGATCAACGCCATCCTCGTCGACCGGGCCCTGGCCGGGAAGTTCGTCGTCCGGCTCAAGGGCGGCGACCCGTTCGTCTTCGGACGCGGCGGCGAAGAGGCCATCGCCTGCGCCGAAGCGGGCGTGCCCGTCGTGGTCGTGCCGGGCATCACCAGCGCCGTGGCCGCCCCCGCGTCGGCGGGCGTTCCCGTCACCCATCGCGGGGTCTCCCAGGAGTTCCACGTGATCTCCGTGCACGTCCCGCCCGGCGACCCGCGCTCCACCGTCGACTGGCCCGCACTCGGGCGAACCGAGGGCACCCTGGTGCTCATGATGGCCGTCGAACGCATCGGAAAGATCGCTGAGGCGCTAATTCGAGAAGGACGTTCGCCGGAAACTCCCGTAATGGTGGTACAGGACGGTACTCTTCCCACCCAGCGGGAGCTAATCGCCTCGCTATCCACCGTGGCCGACCGCGTGTCAGCTGCTGGCATTCGGCCGCCGGCGATCATCGTCGTCGGCGATGTCGTCAGGGTCGGCCAGGAGGTCGGAATGGTTCGAGCGGAGCGGGTGACGTGAACACCGCTGCCGACAGGACGGGTGGCGCCGCCATGGACAACGAGCACCCGGAGTCGCCCGGGGAGCAGACCCTCAACATCCGCGCCGTCGTCGACGGGGCGGACGACGGCGAGGGCGAGGAGACCGGTTCGGAACGTGCCGAACCGGGGGACGAGGCTGCCGTGGCGGAAGGGGCTGGTGTGCCGGAGGACTCCCGCGAGCCCGCGGAGGCCTCGGACGAGCGTGCTCCCTCGACCGACGCCGAGCCCACGGACGGGCCCGAGCCCACCGACGAGCCCGAGGCGTCGGGCGACGCCGAGCCGTCCAGCGAGCCCGAGGCGTCGCACGAAGCCACGCCCTCCGACGAGCCTGCCGCCAACGCCGACGCCGCAAGTGCCGCCGACGCCGCCACTGCCGCTGAGGCCACCGATGCAGCCAAGGCGGCCGATTCCGTAAATGCCGCCAAAACCCCCAACGGCTCCAACGGCGCCGATGCCGCTGATGCCGTACCCTCGCCCGAGGCCGAGTTGCCCGACGAGGCCGTCCAGCAGCTGACCGCTGCCCTGGGCCAGCTGCGCGAGAGCGTCAGCGACCTGCGCTTCGGCCTCGACCTCCCCGGTGCCGAGGAGGCCAGGAAGGCGCGGGCCGAGCTGCTGGCCCAGCTCGAGGACTACGTGCTCCCTCGCGTGAAGGTGAGCACCGCCCCCGCCATGATCGTGGTCGCCGGCTCCACCGGCGCGGGCAAGTCCACCCTCGTCAACACCCTCGCCGAGAAGAACGTCAGCCGCACCGGCGTGCGACGCCCGACGACCGGCACCCCGGTCCTCGCCTGCCACCCCGGCGACCTGCCGTGGTTCGCCGAGGGCGACCTGCTCGGCGGGCTCAAGCGCCTCGACAAGCCGTCGGTCGAGGCGGGTCCCGACAGCATCGTGCTCACCGCGACGGAGAAGCTCCCGCAGGGAGTCGCCCTGCTCGACACCCCCGACATCGACTCGGTCGTCGAGGAGCACCACGAGATCGCGCACCGCATGATGGACGCGGCCGACCTGTGGATCTTCGTCACCACCGCCACCCGCTACGCCGACGCGCCCGCTTGGCAGCTGCTGCGGCTGGCCCGCGAGCGAGGCGTACGGCTGGCGATCGTGCTCTCGCGCGTGCAGCCCCGCTCGCGCGACACGGTGCTCAAGCACTTCGTGCGCATGCTCACCGAGTACGGCCTGGGCGACGTGGAGCGGTTCGTCGTGGAGGAGTCGAAGGTCTCCGACGGGCGCCTGCCCGACAGCGAGATGACCGACCTGCGGCTGTGGCTGGCCGAGCTGTCGGTCGACGGCGAACGGCGCGCGCAGGCCGTACGGCAGACGCTCAACGGCGTGCTCGACAGCTTCCGCACCCGCATCCCCGAGCTGGCCCGGCACATGGAAGGGCACGTGGCCTTCCGCGGGGAGCTGCGCACCGACGTCGAGGCCGCCTACATGGGGGCCGTCACCCGCATCGAGGAGTCCGCGCGCAACGGCTCCCTGCTGCGCGGCGAGGTCCTGGCCCGCTGGCAGGACTTCGCGGGCTCCGGCGACCTGCTGCGTACCGTGCAGTTGCGCGGACGCCCGCCCAAGCAACTGCCCGAGCGCCTGATGGCGTTCAAGGCGGCGCTGCGCATCGGGCTGGAGTCGCTCATCGTCTCGGCCGCGTCGAAGGCGTCGGAAGAGGTCGCGGCCAGATGGCGGCGGCGCTCAGAGCTCGGCTCGACGCTCGTGACCGGGCTGGAGCGCCCCTCGGAAGACCTGGTCCGGCGGACCAACCGGGCGGTCAGCGCCTGGCAGGAGCACGTGATGGAGCTGATCAGGACCGAGGGCGTGGCCAAGCGCTCGGTCTCCAAGGTCGTCTCCTTCGACGCCGACGCCCTGTCGCTGATCTTCATGGTGGGGCTGTTCGGCGGCCAGACCGACGGAGTGCCGCAGCGCCTGGTCAAGGCCCTGCTCGGCGCCGAGTCGCTGCGCGGCATCTCGCTGAAGTCCCTCAGCGACCTGCGCGCGCGCATCAGCATGTTGTTCGACGAGGAGGCCATGAGGTACGTGAAGGTGCTCGACTCCGCCGGGATCCCCGACGAGTCCGCCGCCGCGCGCCTCTACCAGGCCACGTACAACCTCGAGGTGGCGCGATGACGACCCCTTTGGCGACCCGCGGGGCCCTGGTGCCCCGCCTCGCGGCCCTGTCCAAGGTGGTCGAGCTGGGTCCTGGACGGCTCGACAAGAAGATCCTCGCCGACGCGGGCACGCTGCTGCTGCGCGCCGGTGACCGGCTGAAGCTCTCCTCCGACCACACCGTGGTCGCGCTCGCGGGCGGCACGGGGTCGGGCAAGTCGTCCCTGTTCAACGCGGTGTCGGGGCTGGAGCTGTCGCCCACCGGCGTACGCCGTCCCACCACCGCCCGCACCCACGCCTGCGTGTGGGGGCTGGAAGGGGCCGCGCCGCTGCTCGACTGGCTGCAGATCCAGTGGCGCCACCGCTTCTCCCGCTCCTCGGCCCTCGACAAGGGCGAATCCCAGCTGCACGGGCTGATCCTGCTCGACCTGCCCGACCACGACTCCATCAGGGCGCTGACCGACCCGGAGGCCGACCGGCTCATCGGGCTGGCCGACCTGGTGGTGTGGGTGCTCGACCCGCAGAAGTACGCCGACGCGGCCACCCACCGCCGCTACGTCGCCGAGCTCGCCGGTCACGACTCGGGCACCGTCTTCGCCCTCAACCAGGTCGACAAGCTCGCCCCAGAAGAGCTGGCCGAGCTGGTCATCGACCTCAACGACCTGCTGCGCCGCGAAGGCGTCTCGCAGCCGACCGTGGTCACCACCTCCGCGGTGACCGGGCGCGGCATCGACTCGCTCAAGAGCGTCCTGGCCGACGCCGTCACCCGTCGCCGCGCCGCCGTACAGCGCCTCGAATCCGACCTCGACCGCCTCGTGCGCCGCCTCGACCCGCCCGGCGAGGCGCCCGCCTCCGTCGACGCGGCCCGCCGCGTCGGGCTCACCGACGCGCTGTGCGACGCCGTGGGCGTCCCGGCCGTGGGGGAGGCGCTGGAGAACGTCCACGCCGAGCGCTCGGCCGCGTACGTCGGCTGGCCGGTCACCCGCCTCGTGTCGGCGCTGCGGCCCGACCCCCTCAAGGCTCTGCGCCTCGACGACCTGCGCGAGGAGATCCAAGGCCTGGCCGACGGCGCTGTCACGGCCCAGCCGGCCGAGGTCGAGAACGCCGTGCAGGCGCTGGCGGACGGCCTGTCGGTCGACATGCAGCCGTCGTGGAAGGCCGCCGTGCAGCACGCGGCGCGATCCCGGTCGGGCCAGCTGCCGCAGGCGCTCTCGGAGGAACTGGAAGAAGTGGCCCCGCGTCTCGGCTTCGTGCCGGGATGGTGGCGGGCCGTCCAGGTGTGGCAGTACGTGCTGGTGGCGGCCTTCCTGCTGGGACTCGCCTGGATCATCGCCTCCCTGACGGGCATCCCGACCGGGATGGCCGTGGTCGAGGACCCCGCCTCCCTACCGTGGGTCGCCATCGCCATGGCCAGCGTCCTCGGCCTGGGAGCACTGTCGTCGGTGGCCGCCCGCAACTTCGTCGTCCTCGGGGCGTCGAAGGAGAGGGAGCGGCTGGAGCTGGAAATGCGCCGTCGCGTTGGGATGGTGGCCGAAGGGATGGTCGTGGAGCCGGTGGAGCGGGAGCTCGCCAGGCACCACGAGTTCGCGCAGGCCATGCGCACGCTGCGGCGCTAGTCGGCGTCCCTGGGCCCGTATCGGGACCACATCCAAGACGCGACATCACCGAGGCCCCACGCCCCCTCTCCGCCCCGTGATCCGCCGAACCCGGTGGTTTCACTGCCCCGTTGTCCACAGAGCCCCGTTCGGTCCCCTCCCACCCCCACCCGCCGCGAGAACCTACCCCCGGTTCGCGGGCAGCCGGCCCGCCACGTGGGAGGCACGATCGATGAACGACATCTACATCACGCTGCACGGAAACGTCGCCGCCGAGCCGCGGCAACACGTCTTCGACGACGGCTCACGGGTCACATCCCTGCGCCTGGCCGTCACCCCTCGCCAGTTCGACCGCCGCAACCAGACCTGGACCGACGGCGAAACCGTCTACTTCGCCATCCGCTGCTGGCGCACCCTCGCCGACAACGTCGCCCAGTCGGTCAAGGTCGGCCACCCCCTCATGGTCTCCGGCAAACTCCGCATCAGAGAGTTCGGCCCCGAGGGCGAGCGCCGCTTCATGCCGGAGATCGAAGCCTCCTCCATCGGCCACGACCTCCGCTACGGCCTCGGCGCCTTCTCCAAACCCGAGCGAGTCGGCACCGGCTCCTCCCTCAGCCGCGAGGCCCGCGAGCAACTCGACCACGACACCCAGGACTGGGCCATGGGTGCGGGCCGCTACAGCCGCCCCGGCCTCCCCGACCCCGACGCCGCCATCCGCGTCCTCGGCGAACTGGCCGAGGAAGCCACCGTCCACGTCCTCACCGCCGCCGAGGCCGAGGAGTCGGCCGACGCCGACGCGGACACCTCATCGTGGACCACGGATTCCCGCGCTGCCTAACGCATGCGCCGTCTAACGCATGCGCCGTCTAACGCACGCGCTAGCCCTCGCGCCTGGTCAAGCTCCCACGGCTTGGCCAGGTTGCCCGAACCCCACGGCCGCAGGATCGTCGCGCCATGCCCGTGGCCTGCGGCCGCAGAGGGCACGTCATAGCCACCCCTCGGCACCGGAGGCGACACGTCCTGGCCAACCCTCGGCGCCGGGGGTGGGCACGTCATTGCTCACTCCTCGGCCCCGGGCGGGCACGTTCGGGGGCCCGACCCGCCCTGGTTGCCACGTCACCCTCCCCCAACCCTCAGCACAGGGTTGGCGAAGCAGCGAGGTCCGAGGCTGCGGGTGTCCGGCGATCCGGCGCGGCGCGGCGGCGGGGTGGCGGGGTGACGCGGTAGGGCAGCGGGGGGCGGCGGGGCTGCCTGAGGAGCCGGCCAACACAGCTCCGTGCGAGAGCCTGTTCGACGAGGCGGCTACCAGGAAGTCGGCGAGACGACAAAGCAAGGCTTGCGAACCGTCAGCAAGGCGAGAAGGCAAAGCGAGACGGCAAGGCGAGAAGGCAAGACCCGCGAAACAGCCAGGCAAGCGCGAAGACAAGACCAGCGAAATGCCAGGCCGTCCCATAAGGCACGAGGAAATTCAGCCAGCTCTAGCAACCAAAGAACCAACCAACCGTTCAAAGACACGGCGAAGTCCAACGCGGGAGGAGGGAGGGAATCCTCAACCGAGGGGCGGTTCGGTGGGATGAGAGGAGGGGGCACCGGTCGATGGATCCCGATGTCAGCGAGTGGAAAACAACCTCGATGTCAGCGAGCGTTCGGCCGATGGCATGGTCCATGCCTGATGGCTAGAGCACCTGTCAGGTCCAGGTCACGCCCCGCACCATGGCTGGCTCCTTTCCTGCACGGCCCGCTCGCGGAGTGAGCGGTACCCCAAGGTGGCGACACGAAGAGTGCGGCCACGTTGCCAAAGGTAGCGGTTCCCGTCGCGCGACGCACACTCCGCAACTATTGTGTTACACATCGTTAGGCAGAGAGGAGGCGAGATGGCGGCGTCCAGTCACACCTCGGTCAAGCCTCGTGACGGTGTGTCAGCCCTTGCCGGCCGCTGGCCGTTGCTGGGACAGCGCCAGGCCCTCGTCGTCTACCTGTGTGGGATCGTAACCCTCGATCTCGTGGCCATCGTGGCGTTTGTGGCTCAAACCGAGTTTCTGTTGCCACAACTTTTGACTTTCGCCGCCCTGATGGGCTGCGGGGCGGTGTGCATCGAGGCGACGCGTCGCCTGGGCATGCCGGCGGGTGTGTCGCGAGATCTGTTGTCCGCTTGGTGGTTGCCGGTGGCGTTGCTGCTGCCGCCGGTCTATGCGCTGTTCGCGCCGATCCTGCTGCAGATCCTCCTGCAGTGGCGGGTGCGGGCCACGGTGTTGTACCGGCGGGTGTTCAGCTCGGCGGCCATCGGTCTGGCCGGGTGCACGGCGTCGGTGGTCTTCCACTCGCTGGTGCCCGATGTGTCGGTGCTGTGGCTGGGTTTGGGTGGTCCGATCCTGCTGGCGGTGGGGTGCGCGGCGCTGTTCGCGGTGCTGAACACCGCACTGATCGCGGTCGCGGCGCACACCGCCGACCCCGACACTCGGTGGCGCGATGTCCTGTGGGACCGGGAGAGTCTCCTGCTCGACGTGGTGGAGCTCTGCCTGGGGGTCATCGTCGCCATCGCGTGCGGGATCAACCTGGCGCTGCTGCTCCTGACTCTCCCCCCGGTGGTGCTGCTGCAGCGGAGCCTGTTGCACGCCCAGCTCCAGGCGGCGGCACGCACCGATGCCAAGACCGGCCTGCTGAACGCGGCCGCCTGGCAGCGGGAGGCCGACACGGAGATCGTGCGTGCCCGCCGTACGGGGGAGACGCTGGCGCTGCTGATCATCGACATCGACCACTTCAAGCGGGTCAACGACTCGTACGGTCACCTGGTCGGCGACCAGGTGCTGGCCGGGGTCGCGGCCACGTTGCGCACCCAGTTGCGCGACTACGACGTGGTGGGGCGGTTCGGCGGCGAGGAGTTCGTCGTCCTGCTGCCGCGCGCCGACGTGGCCGAGGCGCGACGGGTGGCGGAGCGGCTGCGCAGCAGGGTCGGGCGGATGGCGATCGCCGCCGACGACGCGTTGATCACGGTGACGATCTCGGCTGGTGTGGCGGTGATGAGCCTGCACGGTGACGATTTGATCGAATTGCTCGCGGCTGCGGACCTGGCCCTCTACCGGGCCAAGGAACTGGGCCGCGACCGCATCTGCCTGCCCGCCCCGGTCCAGCGCCCGCCCCGAACGGAACCGACGCCAGAGCCCCAGGCCTAGGCAACCGCCTCCCTGCGCTGGAGGCGGTCCGCTGGGGTGGTGGATGGGATGGCCGCAGGGCCGGGCTGGCGGGCGGCCATGGGTCGAGGTGCTGGGATGGCTGCGGGCCAGGATGGCGGGCGGCCGTGGACCGAGATGGTGGGATGGTGCGCCAGGGGTGGTGAATGGTCCTCTCAGGTGTGCGTGGACCCGAAGTGAGGCGGAAGGCACGGCCCGGCGTGGGTCCGAAGAGGAGGCGGAGGTGTGGACCCGTGGCTTCATGGGCCCACACCTGCGGCCCGTGACTTTGTGGGCCCACACCTCGGCCCGTGGCTTCCATGCCCACCGCTCCGCGCGTGGTGTCACGGGCCCGCATCTCCCGCCTCGTGGCATCAGCCGAACATGCCCGGCTGGTAGTTGCCGGCGGGCTGCTGGACGAGGACGTTGGCGCGGTTGAAGGCGTTGATCAGCGAGATGATCGACACCAGCGCCGCGAGCTGCTCCTGGTCGAAGTGCTTGGCGGCGTTCTCCCAGGCCTCGTCGGTGACGCCGCCGGCCGCGTCGGCGATGCGGGTGCCCTGCTCGGCCAGTTCGAGGGCGGCGCGCTCCGCGTCGGTGAAGACGGTGGCCTCACGCCAGGCGGCGACCAGGTTGATGCGCGTGGAGGTTTCACCGGCCTCGGCGGCGTCCTTGGTGTGCATGTCGGTGCAGAAGCCGCAGCCGTTGATCTGGCTGGCGCGGATCTTCACCAGTTCCGCCGTCGAGTGCGGCAACGTCGAGTCCGCGACCGCCTTGGTCGCCGCGACGACGTGCTTGAGAACCTTGGCGGAGACGACGTTCTCGAAGAGGTTCAGGCGGGCTTCCATGATGCGCTCCTTGCTTGGTGTTTCGCGGATACACGCATAGGACGGGACGGCCTGACGAAGTGTGACAAGGGGGCGATGTGACCTGCGTCTCCCTGTGATTCGGGGCGGCGGCGGGCAAGGGGGCGCGCTCGAGCCGTACGGCGGGTGCCGTACGGCAGGAAGCGGGATGGGCCGCGGTGGTAAGGGCCGGTGCGCACGGGCGGGTCCCCGGAAGGCCCTAAGCTAGATGTCATGCCGGAGTACATCTACACGTTGCAGCGCGTGCGCAAGGCGCACGGCGACAAGGTTGTCCTTGACGATGTCACGCTGTCGTTCCTGCCGGGCGCCAAGATCGGCGTGCTGGGTCCGAATGGCACGGGCAAGTCGACGCTGCTCCGGATGATGGCCGGTCTGGAGCAGCCTTCCAATGGTGACGCGCGGCTGATGCCGGGCTTCACGGTGGGCATGCTGCAGCAGGAGCCGCCTCTCAACGAGGAGAAGACCGTCCTCGGCAACGTCCAGGAGGGCGTGGCCGACACGATGGAGAAGCTGGCGCGCTTCAACGAGATCGCCGAGCTCATGGCCACCGACTACAGCGACGAGCTGCTGGCGGAGATGGGCCGGCTCCAGGACGTCCTGGACCACCGCAACGCGTGGGACCTCGACAGCCAGCTGGAGCAGGCGATGGACGCCCTGCGTTGCCCGGCGCCCGACGAGCCGGTGACGAAGCTGTCCGGTGGTGAGCGCCGCCGCGTCGCGCTGTGCAAGCTGCTGCTGGAGCAGCCCGACCTGCTGCTGCTCGACGAGCCCACCAACCACCTCGACGCCGAGAGTGTCAACTGGCTGGAGCAGCACCTCGAGAAGTACCCGGGGACGGTCCTGGCCGTCACCCACGACCGGTACTTCCTCGACAACGTCGCCACCTGGATCCTGGAGCTCGACCGCGGTCGCTGCTACCCCTACGAGGGCAACTACTCCACCTACCTGGAGAAGAAGGCCGCCCGTCTGAAGGTCGAGGGCCAGAAGGACGTCAAGCGCAAGAAGCGTCTGGAAGACGAGCTCGAGTGGGTCAGGTCCAACCCGAAGGCCAGGCAGACCAAGAGCAAGGCCCGTCTGCAGCGCTACGAGGAGATGGCCGCCGAGGCGGACAAGTTCCGCAAGCTCGACTTCGAGGAGATCCAGATCCCGCCGGGCCCGCGCCTGGGCACGACCGTGATCAGGTCGGAGAACCTCACCAAGGGCTTCGCCGACCGGCTCCTGATCGAGAACCTCAGCTTCGACCTGCCCCGCAACGGCATCGTCGGCATCATCGGCCCCAACGGTGTCGGTAAGACGACGCTGTTCCGCATGATCACCGGCAACGAGGCGCCCGACAGCGGCGCGATCACCGTCGGCGAGACGGTGCAGATCTCCTACGTCGACCAGTCGCGTGCCGGCATCGACCCGAACAAGAACGTGTGGGAGGTCGTCTCCGACGGGCTCGACCACATCAAGGTCGGCCACGTCGAGATGCCTTCGCGGGCCTACATCGCGGCGTTCGGCTTCAAGGGGCCCGACCAGCAGAAGAAGGCCGGGGTGCTGTCCGGTGGAGAGCGCAACCGCCTGAACCTGGCGCTGACGCTCAAGCAGGGCGGCAACGTGCTGCTGCTCGACGAGCCGACCAACGACCTCGACACCGAGACGCTGTCGTCGCTGGAGAACGCGCTGCTCGACTTCCCGGGCTGCGCGGTCATCACCTCCCACGACCGGTGGTTCCTCGACCGCATCGCGACCCACATCCTGGCTTGGGAGGAAGGGTCGAACTGGTTCTGGTTCGAGGGCAACTTCGCCGACTACGAGAAGAACAAGATCGAGCGGCTGGGCGCTGAGGCTGCTCGCCCGCACGCGGTCACGTACCGGAAGCTGACCCGCGACTAAGCGGCTGAGCTGGCCAAGTGGCCTAAGTGGCTGAGTCACCTAAGCGGCTGAGTGAACAGCGACCTAAGCGGCCGCGCGGCTGAGAAGGTCGCGGGGCGTGATTTGTGGACGGGCGTCTCCTGGGTTCGGAGGCGCCCGTTCGTTGGTAAGTAAGGCGGGGCGCCAAGGGCTGGTGTCGGGCGCGAGCGTGTGAAGGCGTCCGAAAGGCACAAGGCCTATGGGCGGAGCCGGTTGACGGCCTCCACGATGGGCGTGTCGCCTGCGGTGAGTTCGACGATGACCCGGCTGAGCGACCCCTCGTGCAGAGCCTCTGCGATGAAGCCCGCCACGTCGTCACGAGGCACGTCGCCGTACTCGATCGCGACCCCCGCCGTCACCCGCCCCGTGCCGGGCTGGTCCAGCAGCGTCCCGGGTCGGACGATGACCCAGTCGAGGCCGGTCCCTACCAGGTACACGTCAGCGGTCTTCTTCACCCGCATGTAGTGCTCGAACCCCTCGTTGACGGCCCGGCCTCGGCCGGCGTCGGGGAACACCGACACCAGGACGAAGCGCGACACCCCGGCCAGGGCGGCGGCGTCGGCGGCCTTCTCCAGGCCCTTGCCGTCGATCAGGGTGGTCCTGTCCTGGCCGGTCCCGTGGGCGCCGGCGGAGAAGACGACGGCGTCGTGGCCGGTGAGCTTGGCGGCCAGTTCGTCGGTCGAGTCGTCGATGAGGTCGCCCGCGAGCGGGGTGGCGCCGGTGGCGGCCACCGTGTCGGCCTGGGCGGGGTTGCGGGTCATGCCGGTCACCTGGTCGCCGCGGTCGGTAAGCAGCTTGGCCAGCCGCCGGCCGACGCCTCCCGCGGAGCCGATCAGGAAGACTTTCATGATGTTCCCCTCACCTGCCGGTTGAGCGCATTACGTGACGGTTCAGTCTCTCACTGTGTCGGTGAGAACCACTCTGGGGGTCGGGCGCCCGTAGCCGGTAGCGTGTCCGGGTGGTTGAAGGATCTATGAAACAGCGGCACGTCTTCCCCCGGATGGTGCGATTCGCCGACATCGACTCCCTGGGGCACGTGAACAACGTGCGCTTCTTCGACTATCTCGAAGACGCCAGGATGGCGATGTTCCACATCGACCCCCACCACGAGGGCGAGGCGCCGTTCAAGGGCCTGGTCGTGGCCAGGCACGAGATCGACTACCTCAGGCCGCTCACCTTCCGCCCGTACCCGGTGCGGGTGGAGTCGTGGGTGAGCGAGCTCAGGGCGGTGCGGTTCGCCCTGGAGTACGAGGTGAGGGACGACTCCGAGGTTTTCGTCCGGGCGACCTCGGTGCTGGTGTCCTATGACGTGGAACGGCAGGCGCCGCGGCGGCTGAGTGCGGCGGAGCTGGCCTATCTGAAGCGCTACCACGTGGGATGAAACGCTGGCTGATGCTCGCTATCGGGGTGAACGCGCATACGAGCGTCACCCTCGGGCTGTTCGGGTTACCTCTGGTGATGCCGGATCTGCAGCGGCACTTCGAGGTGTCGCTCCCGGTCGCGGGGCTGATCGGGAACGCTCCAGGGTTCGGGATCCTAGTGGCGCTGGTGCCGTGGGGCGCGCTGGCGGACCGGCGCGGGGAGCGGCTGATCCTCGGCCTGGGCGTGGGGCTGGCGGCCGTGCTCTTCGCGGTGACCGGCCTGGTGACCGCGACCGGAGGCGTGGGAACCGGTCTCGTGGCCGCGACCGGAGGCGTGGGAGCCGGTCCGGTGACCGCACTCGGAGACGTGGGAACCGGCCTGGTGACCGCGACCGGCGGGTCGGGGGCCGGCGGGCCGGGGGACGTCGGCTGGGTGATCTTTCTGCTGGCCCTCGCCGGGGCGGCCGGGGCGGCGGCGATGGTCAGCGGCGGGCGCATCGTGCTGCGCTGGTTCGAGCCGCGCGAACGCGGCGTCGCGATGGGCTTGCGCCAGATCTCCTACACCCTGGGCATGGCGCTGGCCGCGTTCGTCCTGCCCCCGATCAGCGAGCGCCACGGCATCGCGGGCGTCCTGATGACCTGCGCCGCCGCCAGTCTGCTCGCCGCCGTGCTCGCGGCGGTCCTCATGCGCGAACCCCCGGCCGCCGTCACGCAGGCCAGGCAGCCGGTGGCCGCCTCGCCGTACGGTCAGCAGGCGTTGTGGCGGGTGCACGCGACCAGCGCCCTGCAGGTGGTGCCGCAGGTGATCGTCGGCACGTACGGCGTGGCGTTCCTGGCAGGGGAGTACGGCTGGAGCGGCGTGAGCGCCGGGCAGCTGTTCGGCGTGGCCGCGATCGGGGGAGTGGCGATCAGGATCGTGGTCGGCCGCTGGTCGGATCGCACGAGCCTGCGGATGTCCCCCTTGCGGATCCTGACCTGGACCTCGGCGGCGGTGCTGGCGGTGCTCGTGGTGGGCGGGGGCCCGCCCGCGGTGGCGGTGGCCTCGGTGATCACCGTGGCGGGCAACGGGCTGGCCTACCTGGCCGCGGGGGAGCTGGCCGGCGCCGGGTGGGGCGGCAGGGTGCTGGGCCTGCACAACACCATCCAGAACGTGGTGGCCCTGGTGACCGTGCCCGTGGCGGGGGTGGCGATCGCGGCGTGGGGGTTCGAGGCGGGCTTCGCGGCGGGGTTGTTGTGCACGCTGGTCTCGGTGCCGGTCATACCAGTGGGCACGGAGCGGAGCGTACGGCGACGCCAGTGATCATGAACTCGCCGGTGTTGGACTGGCCTTCACCGGGGTTCAGGCAGAAGGTGCGGGATCGGGTCGTCCCATCGGGAAGGATGATTTTTCCGGAGAAGTCGGTGGGGGTCAGGCTCTTGTTCATGATCGAGCGGGCGACGTCCCCGGGCTGCGGCGCCTCGATGTGGGATCCGGTGTAGCCGGCCCCCGCCCAGGTGCACAACTCGCCAGGAGTGCACGCGCAGGGACCGGCCAGGGACAGCAGCAGGGTGACGAGTGGCAGCACGCCTTCACCCTAAGCCTGACGATGACTACTCAGCGTGCAACCAGACCGCCGTGTCGGGAGGAAGCAGGTCACCCTTCAAGGGTCCGCTCGCCAGGGTCACCGACGTGTGCGGCGGCAGCCGTACCGGCTCCAGACCGCAGTTGATCGCGCAGATCAGCGACCCACGGGTGAAGAAAAGCGCACCCTCGGGAGAATCCAGCCACTCCAGGTTGTAAGGGATCTCTTTCAGCAGGTCACGGCGGCGGGCGAGCGCCCGCCGGTAGAAGGCCAGTGTCGACTCCTCGTCGCCCTCCTGCGCCTCGACGCTGAGGTCGGCGAACACGGAGGGTTGCGGAAGCCAGGGCTTGACCCCCTCGGGGGAGAAGCCGTGGGAGGCGCCCGTGGCGGACCACGGGATGGGCACCCGGCACCCGTCGCGCCCCGGGAGGGTCCCCTTCGACTGGAAGAAGATGGGATCCTGGCGATCCTCGTCGGGAATGTCGGTGACCTCGGGAAGGCCCAGTTCCTCCCCCTGGTAGAGGTAGGCGGAACCGGGCAGGGCGAGCATGGTCAGCAGGGCCGCCTTGGCGCGCGGCAGGCCGGCGCCCGGGTCCTCGGTGCCGTAACGCGTGCGGTGCCGTACGACATCGTGGTTCGACAGCACCCACGTGGCGAACGGCACCGTGGCCAGGGTGTCGTCGATGACCGTGCGGAAGGCCGTCGGCGACCAGGGCGCCTGCAGCCAGGCGAAGTTGAAGCTCTGGTGCAGCTCGTCGGGGCGCACGTAGCGGGCCAGGTCGGCGGGATCGTCCGTCCAGACCTCGCCCACGGCCATCCGCTCGCCGGGATAGCCGTCGAGGACCTTGCGCCACTCGCGGTAGACCTCGTGCACCTCCGCCTGCCCCCAGATGGGCGAGACCGACATGAACGACTGGTCCTCGACGTCGGGGAAGCCCTCGGCCTTGTACAGGCCCATCGCCACGTCGATGCGGAAGCCGTCGACGCCGAGGTCGAGCCAGAACTTCAGGATCGACAGGAACTCCTCGTGCACGACCGGGTTGCGCCAGTTGAAGTCCGGCTGCGATGGGGCGAACAGGTGGAGGTACCACTGCCCGTCGTCGAGCTGGGTCCAGGCGGGACCGCTGAAGGTCGACTGCCAGTTGTTCGGCTCGTCGCGGAAGACGTAGCGGTCGCGGCCGACGCCGCGCAGCGCCTCCTGGAACCACGCGTGGTCGGAGGAGGAGTGGTTGGGCACGATGTCGACGATGACCCGCAGCCCGTGCGCGTGCGCGTCGGCGACCAGCGCCGAGAAGTCGTCGAGGGAGCCGAAGAGCGGGTCCACGTCACGGTAGTCGGCCACGTCGTAGCCGCCGTCGTTCATGGGCGAGGGATAGAAGGGCGTCAGCCAGATGGCGTCGACGCCCAGCTCGGCCAGGTACGGCAGGCGGCGGCGGATGCCCGGAAGGTCGCCGACGCCGTCGCCGGAAGCGTCGGCGAAACTCCGAACATAGATCTCATAAACGACGGCGTCACGCCACCAGGGGATGCTCATCCATGTGAATTGACCAGGCTGTGGGCGGCATAAACCAAATAGTCCCAAAGCCGGGTTTCGAGCTCCTGGGGAAGCTCCAAGGACTGCACCGCGTCGTGCATGTGCCGCAACCACGCATCGCGCGCCGCGTCGTCGACGACGAAGGGCGCGTGGCGCATGCGCAACCGCGGATGCCCGCGCTCCTGGCTGTAGGTGCCAGGACCACCCCAGTACTGCATCAGGAACAGCCGCAGCCGCTCCTCGGCTCCGGTCAGATCCGCCTCGGGATACATGGGGCGCAGCAGGGGGTCTTCGGCGACGCCCTCGTAGAAGCGGTGGACGAGACGCTTGAACGTCTCCTCACCGCCGACGGCGTCGTAGAAGGTGGGCTCACTCACGTTGAATTCCAATGCCTAGGCGGCCAGGGCTATTCCCGCCTCGTCCAGGGCGGACTTTACCCGCAGGCGCAACTCCCGGGCGACCGCCGCCTGCTGGGCGGGGAGGGTCTTCACCGAGATGCGGAAGACGAGGGAACTGTCGGACATCTGCTCGACGCCGAAGACATCGGGCTTGTCGACGATGACCTTCTCCCGGTAGTCGCCGTCGTCCCACAGCTCGTCAGCCACCCGCGCGAGCAGCGTCCTGACCGCCGCGAGGTCGGTGTCGTAGGCCACCGGAACGTCCAAATAGGCGCGGGACCAGCCCTGGGACTCGTTGCCCACGCGCGTGATCGTGCCGTTGCGCACGTACCAGACCCGTCCGTCCGCGTCACGCAGCCGGGTGACCCGGAGGGTGACCGCCTCGACCGTGCCGATCGCCGCGCCCACGTCGACCACGTCGCCCACGCCGTACTGGTCCTCCAGCAGCATGAACATGCCGGCGATGAAGTCCTTGACCAGTTCCTGCGCGCCGAAGCCGAGCGCTACGCCGACGATGCCGACGCTGGTGAGCAGGGGAGCGATGGGGATGGTCAGCTTCTCCAGCACGGTCAGGACCGCGGTGCCGAAGATGACGATCGTGCCCACGTGCCGCAGGACGGAGCCGATGGTCTCCGCGCGCTGCTTGCGCCGCTCGTGCATCAGGGCGTCGATGCCGTCGGTGACCGCCGCGGTCTTGCGCCACCGCCCAGTCAGGGGGCTGGCCGCCGCACGGGTGATCACCCGGTTGATGAGCCGGTGCACCACGTTGCGGATCAGCAGCGCGATGATCACGATCACGGCGATCGTGATGGTCGTGGCCACCAGGGGCGCCCACCCCGCGCGGGGGAGCAGATCGGTGAAGGCCGAGCAGATGGGATCGCCGGTGCAGGCCACAGTCATCTCGTTGACGACCTTGTCGGGATCGACCAAGCCGCCCGTGGGCGTCGGAGAGGGCGTTGGCGTGGGAGTCGCCAGGACGAGCACGGGCAAGATCCTTCCGGAAGCGGTTCGGTCGGCAGATGTACGGAATTACGACCATACAGACTCTGCCGACCGAACCGGCCGCCGTCACATCACGCCGGGGAAGACGGGGTCGCGAGGGCCCTGGGCCGCGGAGGGAGGGCCCGTCACGCTCCGGTGACGTACGGCTCGGCCGCGACACGCACCCGGAAGCGTGTCCCGTGCCGTTTCCGTTCGGGATCCTCTGCGGATCCCCGCTTGCGAAGTTGGCGGGGAGCCGGCGAGCCGACCAGAATCCAAGGGGGGATTCTCCGCACCGGTCAGCTCGCCGGCTCCGTGAGGCCGCTGTGGGTGCGGTGAGCCGTGGTGGCTGCGCTCCACCAGGTTCACCGCCACGTCACTCGCCCACGGCGGCTAGCACTCGGGCGACTTTCGTCGCTGCTCCTGCTGGATCATCGGCCTGGTGCATCCGCTCGCCCCAGGACCAGCAGTACCACCAGTCGGACAGCTCTGGCTTGGAAGCCTGCCGGCAGGTGACACTCTCGGTCAGGCTTGTCGCGTTTGGATTGATCACCCGTACGAACGCCCGGCCGGATTGGGACCTGACCACTCGTGCGAGCAATCCCCGAGCACCGAGTTCTGACACCAAGCGCTCCAGGTGCCCGAGGTTGTCGTCACCCACCTCGTTTCCTCCCCACTGCTTGAATCCTTGCTGGTGGGCTCAATGTGACTGAAGAATCTGAGTGACGCAACGAGTACAACCTGCACACGAGGAGTCCCCTTCTCCCTCGTGGGTTGTAAGAAACAGTCCGCGGGAGGACGATCCTTAACCGTAGGCTGGGCGTAGGCGTTTTCAACCTGTCCTCAATGGTCCATAGTGCTTCTATAGGCGCACCGCAACACAATCGCTACGTTGCGTCAACGTGTGGAAGGGGCCGGTGAATGTCCGGCAGGCAGCACAGGGAGACCGAGATCGCCCGGCGGATCCGAGCCAAGGGTCTGGCCGCCGGTCGCTCGTCGGCCCAGACCGCTGACGAGATCTACGAGACGTGCAACCCGCAGTTCGGCACGACCAAGATCAAGGCTCACCGTCTCTCGTACGGCATCGCGCTGGCCGATGTCATCGAGCAGGTTCGCGCGCTCTTCGAGCGTGACGAGAAGCCCGTCCCCGGCATCGGCGAGACGTTGTTGTCGGCCTACGAGAGCGGCCTGAAGCGCCCCGGGCCCGAATACCTCCACTACCTGTGCACCGTCTACCGGGTCGAGCCCGGCGCGCTCGGCTACGACGGGCCCTGCATCTGCGGTCACGGCCACCGCATGCCGGGGGTGGTGCGCGGCGAGCTGCCGCCTGCTGATCACCGCGCCTCGTCGCTCAGCATGAGCATGCGGGGCGATCTGCTGATCCCGCCGAACGCCAACTCGATGCCGAACGAGGAGTCCGACGAGGACGAGAACATCCTTCGGCGGACGTTGTTACAGCTTCTGGCCAACAATCCCAAGACCCAGCTCGACGGGCCGGTCCTGGGTGCCGCCGAGGGCGTCCGGCGGCGCATGGACGAGACGCTGGTGACCGC
This sequence comes from Nonomuraea sp. NPDC050663, assembly GCF_044456985.1. NCBI lineage: Bacteria > Bacillati > Actinomycetota > Actinomycetes > Streptosporangiales > Streptosporangiaceae > Nonomuraea > Nonomuraea sp. NPDC050663. Next base: position 80,768 of record NZ_JBITGL010000004.1, on the reverse strand, counting down.
CACGGTCTCGCCGGCGATGCTCGACCAGTGGGAGGAGGCGACGCTGAGCTTCGGCCGGCAGTACACCAGCACGCCTCCGCTGCGCCTGCTCTGCGACGTGCTGCTGGAGCTGAGCGCGGTGCGCAACGCCATGACCAAGCGCCAGCCGGTCGACCTGCAGGAGCGGTTGTGCCGGATGGCCGCCCAGCTGTCGGGGCTGAGCGGCATGATCATGATCAACCTGGGCGACCACCGCCAGGCACGCTCGTTCTTCCGCACCGGCCGCCTGGCCGCCGACGAGACCGGCGACCGGGCGCTTCGCGCGTGGGTGACCGCCCGCGAGGCTCTGGTCCCGCTCTACTACGGCGACGCCCGCGAGGCGCTCAACCTGGCCAAGAAGAGCCGCGACCTGGCCGGCCAGACTCCCTGCGCCGCGCAGGCGATGGCGCCGGTCGTCGAGGCCAGGGCGCTGGCCATGCTGTCGGGCAGCGACAGCAAGAAGGAAGTGGTCGACCAGGCCAAGCGGGCGCTGGCCCGCGCGCGGTCGGCCTTCTCCCACATGAAGACGCAGGAACAGCACGACGTGGCCTTCGGCTACACCGAGAAGCAGCTGTACTTCTACCAGGGCGACGTGCTCACCAAGCTGGGCCAGACCCTGGAGGCCGACGTCGTGCTGGAGCAGGCGCTCGACAAGTACTCCGACCACATTCTCGACCAGACGCTCATCCGGCTCGACCGCGCCCACTGCCGGCTCATCGACGGCGATCCCGAAGAGGCTCTCAAGCTCGGTATCGCCGCACTGGAGCAGCTGACCCCGGAATACAAGACCGACTTCATCATCCGTCCGGCCACCGAGCTGGAGCGCGCCCTGGTCAAGGCCGGGCACGGCGACCGTCCGGAGATGGCGGCCTACCGGCAGCAGCTGCGGTCAGGGGGTGATGAATGAAGATCCGGCGTTATCGCTGGTCCGATCTCGACACGGTTCTCGCTCTGCATCAGGTCTGCCTGGCTGAGGTCGGGCTCTTCCCCGGTGACGGCGTCTACTACGACGACGACTTCCCGCTCATCCACCGGATCTACATCGCCGCGGGCGGTGACTTCCTGGTCGGTGAGCTCGACCGGCGGGTGGTCGCCATGGGCGGCCTGAAGCCGGTCGACGAGGGCGTGGCCGAGTTGTGCAGGCTACGGGTGCATCCGGAGTTCCAGCGCCGCGGCCTGGGCTCGGCGATGTTGCTGGCGCTGGAGAGCAGGGCGGTCGAGCTCGGCTTCCACAGCGTGCGAGGCGACACCACGCTCAACCAGCATGCCGCGCTCACGCTGTACGAGCGCAGCGGGTGGCGGGAGATCGAGCGGCGCCAGGTGGGCGAGCTGGTCGTTATCTATGGCGAGAAGCGGCTCAGGGCGCCGGTGCCTTCATGAGGTGAGCGCCCATCGGCCCTCCCCGTCCCTCCGCCATGGCCGCTCCGGCGAGCCGTACGGCTTCCAGCACGTTGCCCGCCGCGCTCGGCGAGTCCTCGACGACCATCTTCAGCTCGATCTCCACCGGGCTGCCCCCGAAGGCCTCGCCCTCCAGCCGGATGAACGCCACCTTCCTGTCCTCCAGGAACGGCACGTAGGAGGCGCCCACGTGGGTCTTGGCGCCCGCTCCCGCCGCCTTGGAGGCCTTCTTGCCCGCCATGCGTGACGGGTCCTCCAGGTTGAGGAAGTCCATGTTGCCGCCGGCCAGCAGCTGGTAGCTGTCGCCGAGCCGTACCCCGTTGGCGGTCAGCGCGTCGACCAGCGCCCGCTGGACGAGCGTGGCGCCGAAGGAGCTTTTCAGGTCGTCGCCGATGAGCGGCAGGCCCGCTTCGGTGAAACGCCGCGCCCAAAAGGGCGAGCGAGCGATGACGGCGGGCATGCAGTTGACGTAGGCGCACCCGGCCCGCAGGGCGGCCTCCGCGTAGAGCTCCGCGCCGCGCTGGCTGCCCGAGGGCAGGAAGTTGACCAGGACCCCGGTGCCGGTGTCGCGCAGCCGCTCCACGACGGCCTCCAGCGTGTCCTCGCGCACGGGCACGTGGGTGGCCGATCCGTCGCCCAGGCCGTCGGCCAGCGGCCCGGCGCTCACCTCGACGCCGAGCGCGGGCACCTCGCGGAAGCGCCGCGCGTTGTTCGGCGGCACCCAGATCGCCTCGGCCAGGTCGCGCCCGACCTTGCCCGCGTGCACGTCGAAGGCCGAGGTGAAGCGCACGTCGCCGATCTCGTGGTGGAGGACGCCCTGCACCAGGGAGGAAGCGCAGTTGCCGATGCCCACGATGCCCACGTTTGTCACCATGGGGGAAAATCTTAGGATGACCTGGACCGCACCCGAAGTCACCCGTCCCCAAGGCTCCCTGGCCGCGCCCGAGCGTGAGCTGCTGCAGGGGCTGCTGAACTGGCACCGCACCACCCTGCTCCACAAGTGTTCGGGGCTGACGGGCAAGCAACTGGCCGAGCGCTCGGTGCCGCCGTCGGGCATGTCGCTCCTCGGGCTGCTGCGCCACCTGACCGATGTGGAACGGATCTGGTTCAGGCGCCGCTTCCTGGGCGAGGACATCCCGTTCGCCCACAAGAAGGACGACAACTGGGACGCCGACTACCAGGAGACCGACCCGGACCAGGCCGAGGCCGACTACGCAGGGTTGCTCGAGGAGTGGCGGGTCTGCGACGCGGCGGTCGCCGGCGCCGATCTGGACGACACGTTCCAGGTGGGGGAGAACGTTTCCTCACTGAGGTTCATTTACATTCACCTGATCGGTGAATATGCACGCCATAACGGACATGCTGACCTTTTGCGTGAAAGAGTGGATGGAACTGTGGGGGCGTGACCAAAATCGGCACGCGCGCGGAGGCGGTGGGATGGCTAAGCGTTTCCTCTGAGTGAGGCCCTTCACTCTGAGTGGTAGAGGATCCTTCCGCACTGCAGGTAGTGAAGCGTCGGCTGCGAATTGTGAGTGCAATGCTTTCCCCATGGCAGTCGTGCCCGCTCCCAGACCCTCCACGGGAGCTGTCCTTCTGTTGTTCGTCAGCGCCGCCTGGGGGTCGGCCTTCCCGCTGATGGACGATCTCATCAACCGCTTACCTTTTCAGGATCTGCTGGCCGAGCGTTACCTTCTGGCGGCGCTCACGCTCTTCCTGATCCGGCCGAGCAGTCTGCGGGGGCTTTCGCGGAGCACCTGGATCCAGGGGGCGCTGCTGGGGCTCATGTTCGGGGTGGGACAGAACGCCCAGGCCTGGGGCCTGCACGGACTGTCCTCCTCGGTGTCCGGTTTCGCCGTCGGGTGCAACGTGATCTTCACGCCGCTGCTCGGCATGATCCTGTTCAAGGTGCACGTCTCGCGCCGCATCTGGCTGGCCGTCGCGCTGGCCCTCGCGGGACTGACCAGCTTCACCCTCATCGGTGCCGAGAGCGGCAAGCTCTACCCGGTCGCCCTGGGCGCGACGATCGCGGCCGCGATCCTCTACGCCGCCCACACCCTGCTCCTGGGGCGTATGTCGGTCAAGAAGCGGCAGGGCTTCAACGCCTACGCCGTCAGCGTCATCCAGCTCGCCGTCATCGGCCTGCTCAGCGGCGCCCTGGCCCTGCCCGACGGCATCCAGACGCCCGATCGGCCCGGCGACTGGCTGATCCTGGCCCACCTGTCCGTCGTCTCGTGCGCGCTCGGCTTCCTGGCCAGGTCGTACGGCCAGCGCCACGTTCCCGCGGTGCCCGCCGCGATACTGATGTCGTCGCAGCCGCTGTGGGTGGCGGCCATCTCGGTGCTCTGGTTCGGCGAGCACATCGACGGCCCGCTGGTCCTCGGGGGCGGTCTCACCGCCGCCGCGATGGTGCTGGCCGTCTCCGCCAGGCAGGAACCGCCACGTCCACCCGGATACCGCCGTCCCATCGGGCCGCAACCGCCGCCGACGCAGGGCAAGGGGCTCGACCCCAACCTGCTGGCCTCGGCGCTGCGCGCCCGTGCCGTCCTGGCCGAGCTGCGGCGCCGGCGTGAAGACCCGATCCGCCTGGGCGAGCCCGAGCCGGTGCACTCCCACACGCTGGTGGCCTGCGCCAACGTCGAGGGCTGCCCGTGGCAGGCGGTCAACAGCGTGAGCGGCCAGGAGCCCAGCCTCGACCGGCTGATCGCCCGTGCCTCGTCCGTGGTGCGTAGCCAGCATCCCGACACGCCTGATTGCTGCCGGTCCGTAACGCTGGTCGGCACCTGTCTGTGCCAGGTCTCGCGGCAGTCCCCGGCGAACAGGTCGCTGTCCTTCGTGTGGCCTCCCGTCTCCTGAGTCACGGATATCGGCTTCCAGAACTCCCGGGTTTTTCGCTACCTCTATCGGACTTATTTCGCATGGATCTTGATATTCGTAGAAATGTCCGAATAATGGAGGTCTCAGCCACGAGTGCGAGAGGTGCGGGATGAAGAGAATCCTCGTCCGCAAACCCGGAACCGCGAAACTCACCGGAACCGCCAGCGTCATCCACAAGGGGTGATCGAACAGCATCGGTGGGTCGAGGGCGCGCCACCTGCTCGTTGGGAACCGCTTCCCCTGCTCCTCCCGCCGATCGACGGGCACCGGGCTCTGCGCGGCCCCTACACCGTCGCGTCGGCGTTGCTGGACCACCTGGTCCCGCGGGCATTGGAACGTTCCCCGGAGCTGGTGGCGCGCCACGACATCGAGATCCGGGCGGCAGCACCCGGCCTGCGTGACCGGGTACCCGCGATCCGGCAGACCATCGATGCCGATCTGCCCGACGACGAGCGCATCCTCGTGCCGGCCCCCCGTCGCACCCTCCGGCTCGCCAACGGCCTGGCCGAATTCGTCCGCGCGGCCGTCACGCCCGGATCCGTGCTGGCCGTCCACAACGCCGCCGGGGCCGACCCCACCGACACCGAACTGCTCGCCGTCCTGGCACGGCGCATCCCGCCCGAGACGCTGGCCGTACAGGTCTGGACGCAGGGCCCGCCCGCGCCACGGGACTCGCGGACCGCCGCCGAGCTCTGGCAGGCGGTCGACCACTGCACCAGGGAGGGTTTCCTGCACGCCGTGGCCGAGCTGGGCGAGCGAGGGCTGGCCAGGTCCGAGCCCGGCGGCCGGCTGTGGTGGAACCTGGCCCAGCGCACCGCGACCGCGCTCGGCGGGCTCGGGCGCCGCGAGCAGGCCGCCGAGTTGTGGGAGCGGGTGCGCCGCACCAGCCAGGACCCGGCGATGCACGCCGCGAGCGCGTACGGCCTGGCGATGCTCGACGCCCGCGACCCCGATCCGCGGCGCAGAGACCTGGGCAGGGCCAGGGGCTGGCTGAACGAGGCGATCGCCGTCTCCACCCTGCTGCCCGACCCCGCCGAGCGGGCCTTCAAGCTCGGCTTCGACCGCAACGGCCTGGCGCTGGTCGAATTCCGCGAAGGACGCCTCGACAGGGCGCTCGACCTGGTCAACTCCGCCCTCGACCTGGCGGCCACGCTCGCCGGGCGCCACCCCGTGCACCGCATGGTGCTGCTGGCCAACCGCGCCCAGCTCCTGGCGGCGCAGGGGCACACCAAGGAGGCGCTCGACGACTACGGCGCCGCCATCGCCGTTGACCCCGCCTTCCCCGACCACTACGTCGACCGCGGCAACCTGTGGCTCAAGCTCGGCCGCCCCGAGGAGGCGCTGGCCGACTACGAGAGCGCGCTGCGGACGAGCCCGCCGCTTCCCGAGGCGTACTACAACCGCGCCGAGGCGCGGATCGCGCTCGACGACCTCGACGCGGCCCTCGACGACCTGGCCCACGTCATCGAGCTCGACCCGGGTTACACCGACGCCTACGTCAACCTGGCCGGCCTGCTGGCCGGGCTCGAACGCGACGAGGAGGCCCGCGAGACCGTGGTCGCCGGGCTGGCGGCGGCGCCGGGCGACCCGCACCTGCTGGCGGTCCTGGGGCAGGTGGAGACCGCCGCGGGCGACTTCGCCGCCGCCCAGGCCGCCTTCGACCAGGCGATCGAGGCCGCGCCGCGGCTCGCGGAGGCCTGGGCGAACCGGGCGATCCTGCGCTACGAGCAGGGAGACCACGCCGGAGCGGTGGCCGACCTCGACCGGGCGATCGAGATCGACCCACGGGCCGACTTCCGCCAGAACCGCGACGTCGCGCTGCGCGCCATGATGGGGGGATGAGAGTACGGCTGGCGCGGGCGGCGGGCATCCTGGCGCTCTTCGGCGTGTTGTGGTGGCTGGCCAGCCGGTTGACCTGGAGCGCCATCGGGTGCGAGACCTACGGCTGCCTGCCGTACAGCCTGGGCGCCCAGGTGGTGCTGGGCGTGACGCTCGTCGCCGCGGCGGCGGTCGCCCTGGACGCGCTCGCCGTGCGCCCCGGCGGCTGGAGCGCGGTGGTGGCGGCCATCGCCCTGCTGCTCGTGCGGGCGGCCGGCGTGGTCCTGCCGGGAACGCCGCGGCCGCTGATGGAGCTGATCGGCACGAGCGTGGCCTTCGCGGGGGCCGGGGCGGTGGGCGCGTTCGTCACCGCGAGGCAGGTCAGGCCGATCTGGCGGGTCCTGGCGATGCTGGCGGTGGTCGCCATGCCCCCGATGGTGTTCGCGACGGCCGCGAGCCTCCAGGGGTGACGGACCCGCGCGTCTAGGCGTGACTGCCCGAGGTGACCTTGCCCAGGGTCAGGCTGGGCGCGGCCTCGAGGATCTCGCCGACCCGCAGCACCTGCTCCTCCAGCTCGGCCAGCTGCCGCCGGTCCAGCGGCGTCAGCGCCTCTACGGTGACGTCGAGGCGCTTGCCCGACCGTTTGTGGTGCCACAACCCGGCCACCACGCCGTCGACGACGAGAGTCTGGAAGTTGCCGCGCACCCGCTCGAACGCCGGCCCGGGGTAGAGCAGCTCGCGCGGGAAGTTGCCGACCACGTAGGAGTAGTGGTCGAAGTACGGCAGCAGCCGCACGCCCCGCGCGGGCTCCACGGGGACGCCGGTGTCGCCCGCGGCCACGAAGGCGCGCTCGCCCTCCACCTCGACCTCGGTGAGGTCGAGCCGGGAGAAGATCTCTCGCGCCCACGGCCTGGGCCCGCTCATGAAGTGGGCGAACCGCTCGGGCGTGGCGGGGCCGTAGGCGTTGAGGTACCACAACGCCACCTGTTCCAGCGACTCCCTGGCCGGTGCCGCCTGGGCGCGGGGGCTGGTGTAGGTGACCTTGCGCCCGCGTCCGGCGCCGAAGCTGAGCGCGCCCCGGTGCGCGGCGGTGTGCATGAGGCGCCGCCAGCGGGGCCACTTGGTCTGGAAGGCGTCCATGACCCGCTCGCCCGCGTAGGGACCGGTGCGGCCGACCACCTCGTCGTCGAGCTCGTCGATGGTCAGCTCGGCGTCCTCGAGGGCGTCGCGGATCGCCTCGATGATCGCGTCCTCCTGCTCGGGGGTCATGCGGAGGATCGGCGGCCATGAGACCGTGTTCGGCACCGCCTCCAGCGCGCCCAGCCAGACCGGCAGGTCCTCGGCGGGCAGCAGGTGCACGGTGCCGCGGGGCCCGTAGGTCTTGACCAGGGTGCGGTCGCGCCACAGGGCGTCGCGGACGGTCTGGCGGGTCGCCCCGCGCACGCGCAGCCCGAGGCCGAGCTCGGCGGCCGACATCACCTGGGCATGGGTGCTCGCCAGGTTTCGCACGACGTCGGCCACCGGCAGGTCGCAGGGGTCGGTCAGGTGGTGGCGCGCCAGCCGCCGGGCGCAGACTTCGTTCCAGGTGAGCTTCATAGCTGCACGGTAGTCAACAATGCGGCAGACTTCGTTCCTCAATGCACCGGGGTGCTCCGGCCTTTCGCTACCGTGGTCATCCATGAGTTTCGACGCGATTCTGCGCGCGCTGCCGCCGGGTTCGAGCGTGCAGGCCGCCGGGCGGCTGGCCCACGGCGGCACCGACCCGAGGTCGGTGGCGGTCCGGCTGGGATCGCCGAGGTTGCGCTGCGCGTCGCTGCTCAAGCCGCTCTACGCCTGGACCGCGGAGCGCGGCGGCGGCTGGGCCGCGGCGGCCGAGCCCGCGGTCGTCGACTCCTGCAACGACCACACCAGGACCCTGTGGCTGGGCACCGGACCGAGGGTCGTGCTCGACCGCATCGCCGATCGCACGGGGGTGCGCTGGGCGCCGCCGGCGGAGGAACGTTTCGGCTCGGTGGAGGTGACCGCCGACGAGGTGGTGACCGCCTACTGCGCGCTGGCGGCGGCGGGGTGGTTCGGCGACCGCGACGCGCAGGCGATCGTCACGTGGATGGCCGAGGCCGGCCAGGACTTCGGGGTGCGGAAACTGTTCCCCGGCCAGATCGCGGTCAAGTGCGGCTGGTACGGCGGAGCCGACGAGACCTGGTTGCGCACCCACGCGGTCACGGTCGACCGGCTGCCCGACGGGACGAGCCGGGTGATCTGCGTGCTGACCGCCCTGCCGTACCTGGGGGCGCAGGAGCGCGCGGGATACCGCGCGGCGCTCGACGGCGGCGGGTCGGTGGACGGCGAGCACGAGCGGATCTGCGGGGAAGTCGTGCGCGCGCTGGTCGGGGCGACGATCGCGGAGCTGGGCGGTTAGCTCCGGCGGGGTGGCGCGCCCCCGCCGTTGGAACGGTACAAAGCGTGAAGAAAGTGGCGTCCCCTTCTCAAAGGGGACAAACCCGACTGAATTAGCTCAGGTTGTCGAACTCGCCGTCTTTCATGCCGAGGAGGAAGGCCTCCCACTCGGCCGGCGTGAAGTACAGCCTCGGACCCTCGGGGTCCTTGGAGTCGCGCACCACGAACAGTCGCTCGTGGTCCGCCTTGGTCGTGGCGTGGTCCTCGGGCGCGTCGAGGACGGCCACTTCGACGCAGTCTCCGCCGTTGCTTCCGCTACGACGGGCTTTGCGCCAGTTGAGCTCCTTCATATATTCTCCTCCGCTTTTGCTAGCAAATGTAAACTCGCGTTGACCGGTAATGCGAGGGACCGGATCACGTCGTAACGACGAACAATGGACTCCACGTCCGCCGGCCGATCGGTGACGTACCCCTCCCCCGCCGACTCCAGATAGACCAGGTCCGGCTCGCCGTGCACCTTGGCGATGACGAAGGCGCCGGTGAGGCCGGGAACGGCGGGGCTGTCTCTGGGCACCACCTGGATCGTCACGTTGGGCAGTTGCGTGCTGTCCTGCAGCGCGCGCATCTGCCCGCGCATCGTCTCCGCCGAACCGACGGGCCGATACAACATCCACTCGTCGAGAACCGCCCAGAACATGGGCGGATCGGGCTTGTGCAGGACCGACTGGCGGGTCATCCGCGCCGCGACCGCCTCCTCCGCCTGCTCGGCGGTGGCGCCGGGCTCGCGCTGCAGAACCTCGCGCGCGTAGTCCTCCGTCTGCAGCAGGCCGGGGATCAGCAGGGGCTGCCAGGTCTGCAACGTGCGCGCCGTCTGCTCGATCTCCAGCCACGGGCGGAACCAGGCGGGGTAGACCGCCTGGCGCACCAGCGGCCACAGCCGCGACAGCTCGCCGCCGGTCTCGAGCACCTGGTCGGCCCGCTCGGCGAAGTCGCGCGACGGGGTCCGCCTGGCCAGTTCGACCGCGCACACCAGCGACAGCGAATAGCTCAGCCGGTCGGCCAGCTGCTCCTGCGAGAGCCCGGCGCGCAGCCGATGCTCACGAAGCTCCGCCCCGAAGAACGCCAGCGGGCTGGAGCTCGGGTCGAGTTCGCGTGCAGGGGGCATCGGCGGCTCCGGTTCTACACGGTTCTACAAACGGTGGCGGCACACGCACATCCGGAGTGTGTCCGCGGTTTCGGTACCTAGAGTAGCCACTCAAGTGCATTCTGGTGTCAGCGGAGGGAATCCCGACCAACAGAAGGGCAGGTGGTGCCCATGCGCGCCGACCTCACCGAACGGGTGGAGGGCGAACAGCTCCTGCGACTGACCCTGCTCCAGGACCTGCTGGCCGATCGCGGGGTGCGCGCCATCCTGGTGCGGCATCTGCGGCTGGCGTTGTTCCCGAACAGGTACGACCCGCCGCAGCACGGCGGCCCGACGCTCATCGTCGGGCAGGCCCAGGTCACGGCGGGGACGGTGTTCCAGGTGGACGACGGCCACGGGCGGTCGGCGGACTTCTTCGACGCCGACGAGGCGGCCGGCTACATCAGCTCGTTGGCCGTCAGGTCATGACGAGCACGGCCCGAGTTCGGCTTCGCCTCACGGCTCCTGCAGCACCAGTGCCAGCAGTCCGGGGAAACGTTCGTCGAACTCCGCCGCGCGCAGGCGATTGAGCCGCCTGGCGCCCTCATCGCGCTGCTCCAGCAGGCCGACGTTGCGCAGCACGGAGAAGTGGTGGCTCAGGGTCGACTTGGCGACCGGCAGGTGCGTGAAGGTGCCGCACGGCCGGGTCCAGTCGGGCTGGGAGGCCAGCTCGCGCACGATGCGACGGCGCACGGGATCGCCGAGGGCGTCGAGGGCGGCCTGAAGCGACACCTCGACGGGAGAGGTGTGGTTCAGCGAGCGTGCTCTGTTCGACGGCGGTCGAACATTAGGGTAGTGTTCCATCTCGATCGAACATCCTACCCGAGGAGGCGCCGTGGACATCGGACGGTTCGGAGTGTGGCACCCGCTGTTCAGCCGAGCGCCCGCACGACGGCTGCGCGCCGCGGCCCAGGAGATCGAGTCCCTCGGCTTCGGCACGTTGTGGTTCGGCGAGGCGCCGGGCGGCAAGGAGGCCTTCTCCACCGCCGGCATCCTGCTCGCCGCCACCTCCCGCATCGTCGTCGGCAGCGGCATCGCCAACATCTGGGGCCGCGACGCGACCGCCATGGCCGCCGGGGCCGCGGCCCTCGGCGAGGCCTACCCCGGTCGCTTCTTGCTCGGCGTGGGCGTCAGCCACGCGCCGCTGGTCGCCAGCCGGGGCCACGACTACTCCCGCCCGGTCGCCGCGATGAGCGCCTACCTCGACGGCATGGAGGTGGCCGCGGTCAACCTGCCCGCCGCCGACCCGCCGCCGCCCACGCTGCTGGCGGCGCTGCGCCCGCGCATGCTGGAGCTCGCCCGCGACAAGGCCGACGGCGCGCACCCCTACTTCGTGCCGCCCGAGCACACCGCGCTCGCGCGCAAGACCCTCGGACCCGACCGGCTCCTGGCCCCCGAGCAGGCCTTCGTCCTCGAGAGCGACCCGGCGGCCGCGCGGGCGGTGGCCCGCCGCCACACCACCGGCTACCTGGCCCTGCCCAACTACGCCAACAGCCTGCGCCACCTCGGCTTCTCCGACGACGATCTGGCCGACGGCGGCAGCGACCGGCTGATCGACGCCATCGTCGCCTGGGGCGATCCCGCCATCGTCGCCAGGCGGGTCGCCGCCCACCTCGAAGCCGGAGCCGACCACGTGGCGCTGCAGCCGCTGTCGCCCGAGGGCCCCGACCTCGACGACGCCCTCGCCCAGCTGCGCACCCTGGCTCCCCACCTGCCCCGATAATCGGAGGCGCCCGGGCGGCCGATCCGATAGAACGGCGAGCATGACTGCCGACTTCATCCGCTTCGTGCCCGACGACGCCGACGACCTCGTGGCCTTCCTGACCGGCGAGGAGTGGCCCTTCCACACCGGCGTGCCGCAGGAGGCCGCGGTCCGCTCGCGGATCGTGGCCGGCCACTACGACGACGATGACGAGCGCACCTTCTGGATCGTGGCGGGCGGTGAGCGTGCCGGGCTGGTCAGGCTGCAGGATTTCAGCGATGACACGCCGCTGTTCGACCTGCGGATCCGGGCGGCCCACCGGGGCAAGGGGCTGGGGTCGCAGGCCGTGAGATGGCTGGTGCGCCACCTGTTCGAGTCGCGGCCCGAGATCCGGCGCATCGAGGGCACCACCCGCCACGACAACCTCGCGATGCGGGCCGTCTTCCTGCGCGCGGGATTCGCCAAGGAGGCCCACTACCGCGAGGGCTGGCCGGGGCTCGACGGCAAGGTCTACGACTCCGTCGGCTACGGCATCCTGCGCTCCGACTGGGAGAGAGGCGTCGTCACCCCTCCCGACTGGAACTCCTAGGCCATGATGACGGCCGCCGACGTCCTCGGCTTTCTCGACCTGGTAGCGGGCGCCGGCGCCCGGGTGTGGGTCGACGGCGGATGGGGCGTCGACGCCTGCCTGGGCGCCCAGACCCGGCCGCACGCCGACCTCGACATCGCCATCGAGCGCCGCCACCTCGACGCCGTGACCGGCGCGCTCGCCGCGCTCGGCTATCGTCCGGTGCCGAGGCCAGACACCAGCCCGTGGAACTTCGTCCTGGGCGACGAGCACGGCAGGGCGATCGACTTCCACGTCATCACCTTCGACGCCGACGGCAACGGCGTGCTCGGCCCCGCCGAGAACGGCGACGTCTACCCTGCGGGCTCCCTCACCGGGCGCGGCGAGATCGGCGGCAGGGCGGTCGACTGCGTGACGGCCGAGTGGCTGGTGCGCTTCCACACCGGCTACGAGGCCGACGCCGACGACTGGGCCGACGTCAGGGCGCTGTGCGAGCGGTTCGGCCTGCCGATCCCGGCCGACTACGCCAGGTGGACCCTCGAGAGCTGAGCACGCGAGGTCACGCGGACGAACCTCAGGTGCGCGTGGGCCGGATCGGCGGCCGCCCGCTGAAAACCGTCGCGATACCTCCTGTGGTTGGTCCAGGCCCACCACAGGATCGACTCGTCCCGGCTGAACAGGTAGCGCCACTGCTCGCGATTGCCGTTCCACAACTCGGCCCCGGTCGCCATGCGCCGGAGGGTGCGCCGCAACAGCTGCCACATCACCGTGCGACGGGGCAGGTCGATCCAGATCACCGTGTCCGCCCGCGCCCAGACCAGATCGCGCACCGCCGAGTAGTTGCCGTCGATCACCCACGCGTCGCTCGCGGCGAACTCCTCCACCTCCGCGCGGAACTCCTCGGCGGCGCGAGGCTGCCAGCCGGCCTGATGGAAGATCGAATCAAGCTCGAGCCACGGCACGCCGAGGTGGCCGGCCAGGTTCCTGGAGGCGGTCGACTTGCCCGAACCCGAGTTGCCCACCACGGAGATTCTGCGCACCGCGGAAGGCTAGCGTTTCATCGCGCCGTCGGCGATCGCGTCGGCGGCCTCGCCGATCGCCATGCCGACGATCTCCAGGCGGCGCACCAGCTCCCGTTCCTTCATGGCGTCGGCGGTGAGCTCGCCGGAGAAGATCCGCGAGATCTCGTACTGGTACATGCGCCTGATCACCCCGCCCGCCTTCTTGGCCTCCAGCGCGTCGTGCACCACCGCCGACGGCCGGGAGGCCAGGTCGCGCACGGCGTTCTCCAGGGCGTCGATGCCCACGATGACCTGGTCGAGCAGGGGAGAGAAGCGGATCTGGTCGGGCACCCGGTACAGATGCGATTCGCGCACGAAGTCGCGCAGCGAGTCGAGCACGTCGTCGATCGAGCGCGACAGGCGGAACAGGTCCTCGCGGTCGATCGGGGTGACCAGCGCGTCGCGCAGCTCGTCGACCAGGCGGCGGCGCTCCTCGTCGCCGAGGTGCTCGATGCTGCGCATCTGCTCGTGCGCGCCCGTCCTGCCGACCTCGCCGCCGATCATGGCCATGGCCAGCCAGGCGCCCTCCTTGGTCGCCTCCAGCTGGCCGAGCAAGGCCTCGGTCAGCGCGCTGTCCATGCGCCCGCGCAGCAGGTCGCGAATGCGGCGAAGTCGCTTCACACCAGTACCTCTTTCACGAACGACGCCCCGGCGAAGGCGATCAGCAGGCTCACCGGCAGGGTGAGCGTCCAGGCCGAGACGATCTTCAGGGCGGCGTGCCAGCGCACCCGCCCGCTGCCCTGCGCCACGCCCGCGCCGATGAGCCCGCCCGCGATGGCCTGCGTCATCGACACCGGCATGCCGGCGGCGGCGCACACGATCACCGTGATCCCGGCGCCCAGCTCCGCGGCCACGCCGTGAAGGGGGCGCGAGGCGAGGATCTCGCGCGAGAGGGTACGGCCGGCACGCGGCATGCCGTACAACGCTCCGGCCGCGAACAGCGCGGCGGTCAGCACCGTCACCCACGGGGGCGCGCCGGAGAAGCCCAAGGCGATCATGAAGATGGCGAGCATCTTCTGGCCGTCGTTGGCCGCGTACGCCACGGACTCCAGAAGGAACGCCGCCCGGTGCCAGCGGTGCAGACCCCGGGCGGTGCCGACGGTCAGCAGCCGCAGCGCCGCCCAGGAGGCGACGGCCCCGGCGAACGGCGAGGCGAAGCCGACGGCCAGCACCAGCACCACCCAGCCCACCGAGACCGGCAGCCCCCAGCCGAGCCCCGCGCCGGTCAGCGCGCCCACGATGGCGAGCGTCAGGCTGGTCGGCCGGCCCTGGCGGCTGAGCACCGTCACCACGGTCAGCGCCGACAACACCGCCAGCACCATCGCCTGGCGTCCGCCCTCGCCGTCGAAGCCCGCCAGCTTCGTCACGAACGTCTCCGCCACCCGGTGCGACAACAGCGGCACGACGGCGATGAGCAGCACGATCGTGACGATGCCGGTGGCCGGGCGCACCGACGGCAGCTTCAGCCCCGTCGCCAGCAGCGCGCCGCCGTCGTTCATCCCCGACACGACCGCGAACAGGCATGCGACCAGCACGACGAGGAGCTCTAAGGGCATCTGGGACTCATCCCCGAAAGTCAGGTCGGCAATCTTGATCCAACGGCACGACTGTGGCGAATAGGGAGGAACCCGCTACGGAGGTCGAGATGCGTGCAGTTTCCCCCTTGCGCCCTGGTGATCCGTCCCAGCTGGGCGCCTACCGGCTGCTCGGCCGCATCGGCCGCGGCGGGCAGGGAGAGGTCTACCTCGCCGAGACCCCGTCGGGCGAGCGGGTCGCCGCCAAGCTGCTCAACGCCGACTCGTGGGCGGACGAGCGCGCGCAACGGCTGTTCATGCGCGAGGTGTCGCTGGCCAAGCAGGTGGCGCGCTTCTGCACGGCCCAGGTGCTCGACGCGGGCATGCTGGAGGCTCAGCCGTACCTGATCAGTGAGTACATCGACGGGCCCTCGCTGGCCGAGCGGGTGGCCACCGGCGGGCCGCTGCGCGACGGCGCGCTGGAACGGCTGGCCATCGGGACCGCCACCGCGCTCACCGCGATCCACCAGGCGGGCATCGTGCACCGCGACTTCAAGCCGGGCAACGTGCTGCTCGGCCCCGACGGCCCCCGGGTGATCGACTTCGGGATCGCGCGTGACGCCACCACGACCGCCACGGTCACCAGCCAGATCGTCGGCACCCCCGCCTTCATCGCGCCCGAGCAGCTCACCGGCACCCCGGCCAGCGCCGCGTCCGACGTCTTCGCGTGGGGCGTGACGATGGCCGTCGCCGCGACCGGAACCCCGCCGTTCGGCGACGACTCGATCCCGGCGGTGATCAACCGGGTGCTGCACGAGCGGCCCGAGACCGCCGGGGTGCAACCACCGCTGCGCGAGCTGGTCGAGCGGTGCATGGACAAGGATCCCGGGCGGCGGCCGACGGCGCAGGAGGTGCTGCTGACGCTGCTGGGCGGCCGGCCGTCGGACCTGGCGGGCGCCGCCTCGATGACGCGGCCGGGCGGGCGCGGCGGGCGGCTGGGCCGCTCCGCAGCCACGGCGGCCGTGGCGCTCCTGGTGGGCGGCGGCGTCGGCGCCCTGGCGGCCGCGCAGTCGTGGACGGGCACCACCACGCTCGCCACGAGCGGCCAGGTGTCGGCCACCGGAGCGGTGCGGACCCAGCCCGGGGAGGGGCCGTCCACGGGAGCCTCGCGAACCCAGCCCGGGCAGGTGCCGCCCACGGGAGCCGCGCGGGCGCAGGCCGCAGGCGCCTCCATCACGCCGACGGCGTCGACGGCCCCCGTACTGCCCGCCGTCGACGGTCTCGACCGTACGGCGGCGCTGGCCAGGATCGAGGCCGCCGGGCTGCGCCTGGGCACCGTCACCCCCTCCTGCGCCGAGGGCGTCACCCCCGGCCGCGTGGTCAAGGCCACCCTGCGCTCCGGCGACGTCGACCTGGTCGTGGGAGCCAGGACCGCCCGCGTCCCCGACGCCCGCGGCTGGCCGCTCAAGGACGGCCAGGCCGCCGTCGAGAAGGCGGGCTTCACCGTCAAGGTCGGCTACCAGAGCGGCCCCGACTGGGTGGGCAAGGTCGCCGCCCTCACTCCCGCCGCCGGCGCGAAGGCCTGCCAGGGCACCCAGGTCGAATTGCGGATCGGGATCAGGTAGCCAAAGCGAGGGTTGTACTCTGCCCTGATCAGTGTGTCTTTTGGATGAGTCACAAGGGTGAGGGAAATGAGCGCCGAATACGTCCTGACTTTGTCGTGCCCCGACCGGCCCGGCGTCGTCGCCGCTGTTTCCGGCCTCCTGGCCGAGCAGGGATGCAACATCACCGAGAGCCAGCAGTTCGGTGACGAACGGTTCCACATGCGCGTCCAGTTCACATCGCCGGTCGGTCTCGACGTCCTGTCCCCGGCCTTCGCCGCTCTGGCCCCCGAGTTCGTCATGGACTTCCAGCTGCGCGACCTGGCCGCCAAGCCCCGTGTGCTCGTGCTGGTCAGCAAGTTCGACCACTGCCTGCACGACCTGCTGTTCCGGGTGCGCTCGAAGCTGCTCGACATCGAGATCGTCGCCGTGGCCTCCAACCACCCCGACCTGCGCCCCCTGACCCAGTCCTACGGCATCGACTACCACCACCTGCCGGTCACGCCAGAGACCAAGCCGCGCCAGGAGGCCGAGATCCTCTCGCTGGTCGAGTCGTACCGGGTCGACCTGGTCGTGCTGGCCCGCTACATGCAGGTGCTCTCCGCCGACCTGTGCGAGAAGCTCTCCGGGCGGGCGATCAACATCCACCACTCGTTCCTGCCGTCGTTCAAGGGCGCCAAGCCCTACCACCAGGCCCACGCCCGCGGCGTCAAGCTCATCGGCGCCACCGCCCACTACGTGACCTCCGACCTCGACGAGGGGCCGATCATCGAGCAGGAGGTGGCCAGGGTGAACCACAGCCACTCGGCGGCCGACCTGGTCGCCATCGGCCGTGACGTCGAGTGCGTCGCGCTGGCCCGGGCGGTCAAGTGGCACGCCGAGCAGCGCGTCGTCCTCGACGGGCACAAGACGATCGTCTTCCCCCGATGATCGTCTGGCTGAACGGCACCTTCGGGGCGGGCAAGACGACGACCGCGAAGGAGCTCCACGCCCTGCTGCCCGGCTCCCACCTGTTCGACCCCGAGACGGTCGGCTTCTACCTGAGGGTCGTGATCAACGAGCCGGTCGACGACTTCCAGCACTGGCCCGCGTGGCGGGCGCTGACCGCTGAGACGATCAACCAGCTCTGCCGGCACTGGGCCGGGCCGCTGATCGTGCCCATGAGCCTGATGCGCCGGCCGTACCTGGAGGAGATCTTCTCCGCCCTGCGTGCTCCCGTCCGCCACATCCTGCTCCACGCCGACGAGGAGGAGCTGGTGCGCCGGATCGAAGCCGACGCCGAGGAGGCGGGGGCCAGGCAGTGGCGGCTGGATCACCTGCGGTCCTACCAGGAGGCCCTGCCGTGGTTGCGCGACAGCGCCGAGGTGATCGACACCACGCGGACGCCGGCAGCCGAGGTGGCGGCCGGCATCGCCAAGGATCTCTGATACCGGTCACCTCACGCTCTCTCGAAGAGCGGCCGGGTGCAGGGCCCGGCCGCGTGGGGCGAGAAATTCGGGGCCGCCCGAAGGCCCGACAGAAAGCTATCCAAGGCCGTCCCAGAAGGCCCTACCGCAGGTGGTTGAACGTGCTCCACCTGCCGCGGTAGTTCCTTGACGAAATCGGGAGTCGTCGTGGCTACGCTTCCCGAAATGCGGACCACCTGGCGCCTGGGCGGGCTCGACCCTCGCATCGTCGACTGGACGCTCGGCGTCGGATTCACGCTGATCAACCTGGCCTGGGACCGGACCGGACCCGAACAGGCCGCCCGGCCGCCCGACGGCGGCTCCGTCGCGCTGACCGTCCTGGCCAACCTGCCGCTCGGCCTGCGCAGGCGACGACCGCTGACGGTCCTCATGATCATCTGTGCGGCCGGGCTCGTCTACCACCAGCTCGGCTACCAGCCCAGCCAGAACACCCTCGGATCGCTCCTGGCGCTCTACTCCGTCGCCGTGCACCGGCCGCCGCCGGCCTGCCTGATCGGCGGCGCCGTCGCGGTCGGCTCGTGGGCCTACGCCTCCGCCGTGCAGACCCCCGACGCGCCCCTGTGGGCCGACGTCGCCAGGGCGGTCGTGGTGTGCGCCTTCATCGTCGGCTTCGGCCTGGTCGTGCGCCTGCTCGCCCAGCGCACCCGGCGGCTGGCCGACCTGACCGAACGCCTGCGCGACCTGACCAGACGGCTGCGGCAGGAACGCGACAGCACCGCCCGGCTGGCCGTCGCCGCCGAACGGGTCAGGATCGCCCGCGAGCTGCACGACGTCGTCGCCCACCACCTGTCGGTCGTCGCCGTCCAGGCAGAACTCGGGCACTACGTGCTCGACAGCGACCGGGACACCACGGCCACAGCGCTGACCACGATCGCCGACACCACCCGCGAGGCCCTGGCCGAGATGCAGCGGCTGCTGTCCGTGCTGCGCATCGGCGCCGACGACGACGTGCGCTACGACGCCACCCCCGGCGTCAGCGGCCTCGACCCGCTGGTCGAACGCGTACGCGCCGCCGGGGTCGACGTCACCATGACCGTGACCGGACGGCCTCAGCCTCTGCCACCGGGGCTCGAACTGTGCCTCTACCGGATCGTCCAGGAAAGCCTGACCAACGTGCTCAAACACGCCGGGCCCACCCAGGCGGTGCTCACGCTGGAGTACACCGCCGACGCGGTGACCGTCGAGGTCGAGGACCACGGCCCAGCCCTGCCCGCCGATGCGGCACAAGCCACACCGGGGTACGGACTGCTCGGCATGGGCGAACGTATCAAGCTGTACCACGGCACGATCTCCGCGGGTCCGCGGCCCTCCGGCGGCTTCCACGTCACGGCGAACGTCCCGCTGCCCGCCCCGGCAGGCGGCCCCGCACACACGGGCGATGGGCGACGATGATCTCAGTGTTGGTGGCCGATGACCAGGAACTCATCCGCGCGGGGCTGACCGCCCTGTTGCGCGCTGCCCCCGACCTGACACTGGCCGGAGAGGCGGCCGACGGACACGAGGCCGTCCGCCTGGCCGCCGGCACCCGGCCCGACGTCATCCTCATGGACGTGCGCATGCCAGGGCTCGACGGCATCCGCGCCACGCAGCAGATCCTCGCCGACACAACCGCGCCGCACCTGCCGAGCATCCTCATCCTGACCACCTTCGACATCGACGAGTACGTCTACCAGGCGTTGCGCGCGGGGGCGTCGGGGTTCCTGCTCAAGCAGACGCCCGCGAGCCGGCTGCTCGCCGCGGTCCACACCGTCGCCGCCGGAGACGTGCTGCTGTCACCCACCAGCACCCGCCGCCTCGTCGAGGCGTTCACCCCGGCGCCGCGCGCGGCCGAGGAGGAGCTGTCGATGCTCACGGCGCGGGAGAGGGAGATCCTCACGATGGTGGGGCAGACGTTGTCGAACGACGAGATCGCGCGGATGCTGCACCTCAGCCCGGCGACCGTCAAGACACACCTCAACCGGGCGATGGGCAAGCTCGGGCTGGCCAGCCGCGCGCACGCCGTGGCCCTGGCCTACGACCTGGGCCTCGTCGCACCCCGCCGCCCAGCAGGCTGACCGCGCCTCACCGCCTTCCCGCCTCACCGCGCCTCCCCGCCTTCCCGCGCCGCCTCGCCTTCCCGCGCCGCCTCGCCTCAGCACCGCCTGGCCGTACACAGGCGGGTGCCAGGTGCCATGTGCTCTGCCGTACGGCGGGTCAGTTCGTTGACGGTGGTCCCGCGAGCCGGGCGAGCGCGTGCGGCACCTCGGCCGGGTCCGTGCCCGCCCACCCCACGTACCCGTCGGGCCGTACCAGCACCATCGGCCCGCCGGCCGTCGCGGGCGCGACCACGCGCACCCGGTCCTCCCACCCGCTCACGTCGGCCGCCCCGGCGAGCACGAACCGCTGCCCCCGCAACGCCTCGTACAGCCGCGTCCCGTCGAGCGGCACGTCGGCGGCCCGCTTGCCGACGAGCGAGTGCGACCCCGGCGGCGCGTCGTAGGCGTACCCCACCCCGCTGATCTGCCCGGTGATCCTCTTGCGAGCCGGTGGGATGGCCAGCACCGTCCGCACGACCAGCCCGCGCATCACCCGCCCCACCCGCGACTTGATCATCGCCGCCCTGATGATGGCCCCGCTGCTCCGGAGCACCGCCTTGCCGACCGGATGACGCTCGGCCTGGTAGCTGTCGAGCAGCTCCTCGGGAGCCCCCCGCAGCACCGCGGCGAGCTTCCAGCCCAGGTTGGCGGCATCCTGCAGCCCGGTGTTCATGCCCTGACCACCCGCAGGAGAGTGCACGTGCGCCGCGTCCCCGGCCAGGAACACCCGCCCCACGCGATAGTCGGGCGCCTGCCGCTCGTCGCTGTGGAAGCGCGACATCCAGCGCACGTCGTGCATCCCGAAGTCGGTGCCGAGCGCGCGGGTGGCCACGGAGCTGATCTCCTCGAGCGTGAGCGGCTCGTCGTCGGAGACGGCGCGGCGCCGGTCCCAGGCGAAGACCCGGTAGTACCCGTCGCCGAAGGGCGCGATGAAGGCGAAGGAGTCGCCCACTCCGTTGACGGTCAGCAGGTCGGCGGGCGGCCGGGTCAGCAGCACGTCCGCGAGCATGATCGACTTCAGCACGGACTTGCCCGGGAACGGCTGGCCGATGGCCTTGCGCACCGCGCTGTGGAAGCCGTCCGCGCCCACGACGTACGCGGCGCGATGGGTGCCGCCGTCACCGGTGGTCAGCGTGACCCCGGTGGCGTCCTGGTCGAGCCCCGTCACCTCGGTCCCGTGGACGATCTTCACGCCCGCCGCGAGCGCCCGCTCCAGGAGCAGCTTCTCGACGTTGAACTGCGGCGTGACCAGCAGATAGGGGAAGCGGCTCGGCAACAGTCCCAGGTCGACCTCGACGTTCCCGAACAACCGCAGTCTCGACAACGCCGCCCCGGTCGGGACGAGGTCGTCGGCCAGGCCGCGCGCGTCGAGCTGCTCCAGAGTCCTGGCGTGCACGCCGAACGCGCGCGACAGGTTGGAGATCCCCGCCTCGCGGCGCTCCAGGATCGTGACCTGGACACCCGCCTCCGCCAGATCCCCCGCGAGCAGCAACCCGGTCGGACCGGCTCCCACGACGATGACGTCGGACATACTCTCACTCCTCAGTAGTAGGCACGCATCAGCTCGGTCGCCCACTCCGGCTGCACGGTCTCGCCCTGCGGGCCGAACTCGGCCATGTAGGGCTTGACGTCCAGCACCGGGCTGCCGTCGATGGCGTCCAGGCCGCGCACGTGCAAGTCGAGCCCGTCCACCGCGATGAGGCGGCAGCGGGATACACCAAGGCGGTTCGGGCGGTTCTTGCCACGTTGGGCGAAGATGCCGACCTCCGGCCACTCCGGGTTGCCCCGGGGCCTGCGGGCGGCGACGTGGATCGTCGAGGGATCCACCAGGTGGAACTGGAACAGCACTTCCAGGTGGGAGAACGCGTCAAGTCCGGCGACGGCGTCCGGGCCGAAGCGGGAGCCGTCGATCCGGATCACCGCCTGCTCGGTGTTCCAGTCGTCGTCGAACGCCTCGGTCCTCCCGCCGACGACCGTGCCGACGGGATCCAAGGTGATGCTTATCATGATTTTCCTCCCAAGCCCAGGAACAGCTCTCGTCACGACCGTACGGGCGCGGCCGTGCCCGCACATCAGTCACCCCTACCGGACCCTCGCGAGTCTCCGTCACGCCGGTTAGGTAGGGTCGGGCCATCATGATCGGCAGGGATGAGGAAGCGGCCCTCCTGAACTCACTGCTGTCCGGCTCACGCTCCGGCCAGGGCAACGCGATCATCGTGTACGGCGAGGCGGGGATCGGGAAGACCGCCCTGCTCGCGCACATCGCGGCCGGAGCGCCTGAGGACCTGGCGGTGCTGAGGGCGACCGGGGTGGAGGCGGAGGCCGAGCTGCCGTTCGCCGCCCTGCACCTGCTGCTGCGCCCGGCGGCCCACCTCGTCACCCGCCTCCCGCCCGCCCAGCGCCACGCCCTGCGAGCCGCCTTCGGCGAGGCCCTCCCCAGTGGAGCAGCGCGAACCGGCGACCGCGTCCTCCCCGACGGCGCAGCGCAAACCGCTGCGCCCGACCACGTCCTCCCCGGCCCGGGAGCGCCCGACCGTTTCCTCGTCGGCCTGGCCGTTCTCACCCTCCTCGCCGACCTGGCCGAGGAGCGCCCCCTGCTCTGCCTGATCGACGACGTGCAGTGGCTCGACCGCGCCTCCACCGACGCCCTGCTGTTCGCCGCCCGCAGGCTCGCCGCCGAACGCATCACGATGATCTTCGCCGACCGCGACGGCACGGAACAGGTCGTGCAGGGCCTGCCCGAGCTCCGGCTGCGCGCCCTGGGCCGAGACGAGTGCGACCGGCTGCTCGCCACCGAGGCGGCGTCGCTGTCCCCGGAGGCGCGGGCCCGGGTGATCGCCGAGGCCGAGGGCAACCCGCTGGCGCTCCTCCACTTCGCCTCGGGCCTGACCGACGATCAGCGCGCCGGCCATCTCGCGCCCCTGCCCCTGACCGAGCCCGGCTCGCCCCTGGCCGGACGGCTGGAGCGGTCGCTGCGCGCCGCGATCCGGCGCCTGCCCGACCGCACCCGCCTGCTGCTCCTGGTCGCCGCGGCCGACGGCTCGGGCAGTCTGCCCCTGGTCCTCCGCGCGGCCCGCACCCTCGGCGCCGCTCCCGACGACCTGACGCCCGGCGAGCACGCCGCCCTGGTGGAGGTCGCCGACGGACGGCTCCGCTTCCGCCACCCCCTGATCAAGGCGGCGGCCTATCAGGAGGCGCCGGTCGCCCAGCGCGCCGCCGCGCACCGCGCCCTGGCCGGGGTCCTGGGCAGCGAAGGCCAGGCCGACCGCCGGGCCTGGCACCTGTCGGCGGCCACCCTCGAACCTGATGAGGAGATCTCCGTCGTCCTCGCGGCGACCGGCGAACGGGCCAGGGCCCGTGGCAGCACCACCGCGGCGGCGACGGCCTACGAGCGTGCGGCGCAGCTGACCGTCGACCGGGAGCAGCGGGCCCGATGGCTGGCCGCCGCGGCGGAGGCGGCGCTCGCGGCAGGGCAGCTCTCCAGGGCCGCCGCGGCGGCCGGACGGGGGGAGCGGCTGACCTCCGACCCGCTGATGTCGGCCAGGCTGGCGGCGGTCCGCGCCGCGGTGGACGCCGACGAGGGCGATCCGGAGCAGGCTGCGCGCAGGTTCGCCGACGCCGCCGCGGCCATCGCCGCGCTCTCGCCCGACGACGCCGTGTCGCTGGTGGCGATGGCCGCGGGGGAGGCCTGGTTCGCCGGTGACCACGCGGTGCTCGGCCGTGCCGCCGAGCTCGTGACCGCCCTCGGCGACGCCGCCATCGCACCGGACCTGCGGCCCGTGGCATCGGCCGTCCGCGGCATGGAACGCGTCGCCGCCCACGACCCGGCCACGGGCCTGCCCCTGCTCAAGGCGGCGATCCCACCCAGGCCCGGCCACCTCCCTGAAATCGGCTCCCGGAGCCCGGCGAGCCCCGGTGGCCTGGCGGGTGACCAGGTCGTCAGCACCTACGCCGTCTTCAGCGCCCTCATGACCGGCGACGACGAGGCCGCCTGCGCGACGGCCGCCGCCCAGGTCGCGGATTGCCGTTCCCAGGGCCTCGTCACCGTCCTGCCTCACGCCCTCCAGCTCCTCGCCCAGGCCCAGATCCTCAGCGGCGAGCACGACAAGGCCGCCGAGTCGGGCGCGGAGGCGTGGAGCATCGCCCACGACACCGGCCAGGCCGTACGGCTGCGCCACCTGCACGGCGTCCTGGCCAGGCTCGCGGCGATCCGCGGCGAGGACGAGCGGTGCGCCGAGCTAGCCCGCCTGGCCGAGGGCGCCGCGCAGGAACGGTTCGGCTCGGGCTGGGGAGGCTCGGCGCTGGTCCTGCTCGACCTGGTCAGGGCCCGCTACGCCACGGCGGCCGATCGTGTGGCGCGCATGCTCGACGGCCCGCTCGGGCACACCGTGATCGCCTTGTACGCCATCGCCGACCACGTCGAGGCCTGCGCGCGGCTCGACGATCCCGGCCGGGCGGCGGCCACATTCGCCAGGTTCGAGGCCTGGTCGGGGGCCAGCGGTCAGGCGTGGGCGCGGGCGGTCGTGTTTCGTTGCCGCGCTCTCATGGCCCCGCGCGACGCCGCCGAGGAGCTCTACGCGAGCGCCCTGGCGCTGCACGAGCGCGGCGGACGGCCGTTCGAGCGGGCCAGGACCCAGCTGGTGTACGGCGAGTGGTTGCGGCGTGCGCGCCGCCGCGCCGACGCGGGGGCGCAGTTGCGCGCGGCGGCCGAGGGGTTCGCGGCCCTGGGCGCCGCCCCGTGGGCCGAGCGGGCGCGCGCGGAACTGGCGGCGGCCGGCGGCGGCGCCGCCGAGGGCGAGACTCGTACGGCAGCGGCGCTCACCCCGCAGGAGCTCCAGGTGGTACGGCTGGCGGCGTCGGGAGCCACCAACCGCCAGATCGGCGCCCAGCTCTTCCTCAGCCCCAGGACCGTCGGCTTCCACCTCTACAAGGCCTATCCCAAGCTGGGCGTGTCGTCGCGCGGGGAGCTGGCGGGTCTCGACCTGTGACGGCTCAGCGCGGCGGGCCGGAACGGATGCGCGCCAGCAGCGTGTCGTGGTCGGCGCGCCGCTCGTGGAGATGCTCCAGCCACCAGTCGACCCCGGCCTCGCCGTAGGCGGCCACCGAATCCCCGGCCGCCGACGTGCCGATGAGGGCCAGCGGCCCGTCGTGGCCGGGCACCTGGCCGGGTGTCATGGACATGGAGCCGTCTTCCTCGTCGCCGGGGATGATCCAGGCGTCCCAGCGCGAGGCCCGCCGGGCGGCGGCCGGGCTGGTGCCGCCGATCCAGAAGGGCACGCGCCGCTCGGGCGCGGGCGCGAGCCGTACGCCGTCGACGGTGTAGTGGTCGCCCCGGTGGTGCACCTCCTCACCGGCCAGCAGCGCGGACAGCACGTCGAGGGCCTCGTCGAACTGGGCTCCCGAGGGGTACGGCAGGCCGAACCTGGTGTATTCGTCCTTCATGCCGCCCAGCCCGGCGCCCAGGACGAACCGGCCGCCGCTGAGCCGGTCGAGCGCGGCGATGCTCCTGGCGAGCAGCTCGGGCCGGTGGTGGACCAGCGGGGTGACGGAGGTGCCCAGCCTGATGGTGGAGGTGGCCTGGGCGGCGCCGGCCAGCACCACGAACGGGTCGGCGGACGGCACGCCCCAGGCGAAGGCGAGATGGTCCCAGACCATCAGGGCCTCCCAGCCGGCGGCCTCGGCCTCCCGCGCGAACTCGATCACGCGTCCGGGCTCCGCCAGACCACCGAGGACGGCGACATTGATTCCGTAGCGCATACCTCTGACGATGTCATGCGCCACCGACAAGTCAGATTCTTCCAAGACGACCTGGGCCGCACCGGGGAGGATCACGGTATGACACAGACCGTATACGCGCTGGTCCGCTACCAGGACTGCGCAGCCGCCGTCGACTTCCTGACCTCGGCCTTCGGGTTCGCGGTGCACGAGGTGTCCAAGAACGACGAGGGCGTGGTCAACCACGTCGAGCTCGTCGCGGGCGACGACAAGCTCATGCTCGGCATCGGCAAACCGGGCGGCCCCGGCGTCTACGTCGCGGTGGAGGACGTCGACGCCCACCACGACCACGCCAAGGCCGCCGGCGCGCACATCACGATGGAACCGGTGGACCAGCCGTACGGCTCCCGTGATTACGGCTGCACCGATCCCGAGGGCAACCAGTGGTGGTTCGGCACCTACCGGCCCTGACGGTCTCCTCTATCGGCCGGGGCTCCACGAGGGCGAACGCCCGAGCATGGCCAGCACCCGGTCGAGCGCCGGCGCGTCGTCGTCCGCCGCGAGGCCCGCGTGGAAGGCCTTGCCGGGCCCTCGCGTCTCGGGAGCGTCGGGTACGGCCCGCGCGATCGGCAGGCAGGCCTCGGCCAGGTCCTCGTCGATGCGGGGATCGGCGCCCACGGCCCTGGCCAGGTCCCAGGCGTGCACGACGCAGTCGATGAAGTGGAAGCCGATCGCCTGCTGCCCCTTGAAGCTCACCCGCGTGCTGAATTCGGGCAGCCAGAACCCGACCTCGGTCACGCCGGGGACGGCGAACGCCTGGTTCACGGCCTCGGCGGAAGCGGCGTACTCGGCGACGTGGTCGCCGCCGAGGGGCTTCGGGTGCCACAGTGACAGCTCCGACTGCTCGCCCGTGGCGGCGAAGGCGAAGCCGTGGTTCTGGACGATGTGGTGTTCGAGCAGGTCGCGCACGGTCCACTCGGAGCAGGGGGTGGGCAGGTCCAGGTCGGCCGTGGTGATCTGCTCGACGACGGCCACGGTGGCCTGAACGGAGCGGCGATTGAACGCCACGATGTCGGTCATAGCAGGACATTAGCCATTAGGACGCCAAGATATGAGCTTGATCAGAGCCGAATCCCTCGCCGGACGGGTGATCGGCCAGGACTCCTTCTTCCTGGCCGACTGGATCGACGACGGCTCCATGCCCGGCACGCCCATCGCCCCGCTGCACCGGCATCTCAAGGACGACGAGATCTGGTACGTCCTGTCTGGGCGGCTGGCGTTCAGCATCGGGGAGGAGACCGTGGAGGCCGGCCCGGGGGCCGCCGTCCTCGGGCCCGCCGGTGTGCCTCACACCTACTGGAACCCCTCCGACGAGCCCGCCAGGTATCTGCTGGTGATGTCGCCCGACACGGTCAGGCTCATCGAGCGGCTGCACGAGGCGGGCTCGCCGGACGAGCTCGGCGAGCTGTTCCGGCGCCACGGCTGCGAACTCCTCGGCTGAGCCCGGCCCTATTCCTCGAAGACCGGCTGGTCCTGCCAGGTCTCCCTGCGCCGGGCCACGCGTGCCTGCCCGCCCTCCACCACGATCTCCGGAGGCCGGGGCTGGGTGTTGTAGTCGGAGGCCATGACCATCCCGTGGGCCCCGGTGTCGAGCACCGCCAGCAGGTCGCCCGGCTGCACCAGCGGGAGCTCGGCCGCGGGGACGAGGCGGTCGGGTTGTACAGCAACGAGATCCGGCTCCACGGGCTGATCCCGCCGGAGACGACCTTCGCCTTCGCCTGGAGCCCGCGTGCCCTCAGACCGGCTGAGGCACCGCGGTGAAGCTCGCCGCGACCACGCCGGGCGGCGCACCCGCGAAGGCGCGGAAATCGCGGTTGAGGTGCGCCTGGTCGTAGAAGCCCGCCTCTGCCGCCACCAGCGCGGGCGGCAGCCCGGCACGCAGCAACCGCAGAGCACTGCTGAACCTGATCATCCGGGCCGCGGTCTTCGGCGTCAGCCCGATCTCGTCGTGGAAGCGCGCCACCAGATGCCGGTGGCTCCACCCCAGCGACTCGGCGAGCGAGGCGATGGAGACCCCGCCCGCCGACCCGAGCAGCTGCGCCCACGCCCACGGAACCTGCGGCCCCAGCTCCGGCCGCTCGTGCAGGTGCGCGGTGAGCATGCGCTCGGCCAGCTCCAGCCGCAGCTCCCACGAGCCGGTCTCGGCCAGCCTCGCGGCAGCCGTACGGAACCAGGGCCCGAGCAGGTCCTCGGCGGGAAGGATCACGTTGGTCAGCTCACCCATCGGCACGCCGAACAGCCGGCGCGCGCCCAGCGGGCTGAGCCGCACCTCCACGCCCTCGGCCGCGCCGCTGATCAGCGTGCCGGACGCGCGGTCGCTCAGCCCCCCGGTGAACGAGGTGTACGGCACGCCGCCGACGTGCATCGGCGCCGCCAGCCCGATGATCAGCACCGCCCCCGGGAAGGGGTATTCGGTGCGCGCCCGCGGCTCGAGATACTCCTCGCGATAGGCCACGAGGTCCGTCACGTACGGCCGCAGCGCCGGACCCGGCGTGCGTGCGACCATACGCAACTCGCTCATGCTCCCAGGATGACTCTTTCCTGCGGCCTGTCGAAAGCCAGATGCCCGGTCGGAGGACGCTCGGCGTGGAAACGCAGGGCGCTCTCCACCGCCGACGACCGGTCGAGGCCGGTGATCTGGTCGAGCGGGAACCAGGCGGCCAGGTCGCTGCTGCCGCCCACCTCGTTGCGCAACTCGCCGCCCACGATGTGGGCGGCGTAGTAGAGGCGCAGGCTGTGGAGCCTGCCGTCGCCGCTGGGCATCTCCCACTCGATCGAGTCGACGCCCAAAAGCCCGTCGACCTCGATCAGGTAGCCGGTCTCCTCGGCGAGCTCGCGCACCACCGTGTCGTGTGGGTGCTCGCCGAACTCCACCCCGCCGCCCGGCATGGTCCAGTGCTTCTCGTCGATGCCGACGTAACGGGTCAGCAGGATCTCCTGGCCGCGCAGGACGACGGCGTAGGCCGCCATCCTGCGCTTGCGCCCGGTCACAGGCCCGTGTGCCGGGCGAGGAAGGTGAGCCGGTCGGCGGACAGGTCGACCGTACGGCTGACCGAGCGGGCGCCGTGACCCACCTCGGTCTCGTTACGCAGCAGGATCGGCCCCTGGCCCGAGGTGGCGTGCTGCAGCGCCGCGCACATCTTCCACGCGTGCAGCGGGTGCACCCGGGTGTCGGACTGGAAGACCGTGAAGAGCACCGCGGGGTAGGCCACGCCCTCGCGCACGTGGTGGTAGGGCGAGTAGGCGTGCAGCCACCCGAACCCCAGGGGGTCCTCCGCCGAGCCGTACTCCACGTTCCACGTGGCACCCAGGCCGAACAGCTCGTAGCGCACCATGTCGAGCAGCGGCGCCGAGCAGGCCACCGCCTTGTACAGGTCGGGACGCTGGGTGAGGGCGGCGCCGACGAGCAGGCCGCCGTTGGAGCCGCCGTTGATGGCGAGCTGGTCGCTCGTGGTGACGCCGGTGGCGATCAGGTGCTCGGCGGCGGCGTGGAAGTCGTCGAAGACGTTCTGCTTGTTGCCGAGCATGCCCGCGCGGTGCCACTCCTCGCCCTCCTCGCCGCCTCCGCGCAGCTGGGAGATGACGTAGACGCCGCCGGCCTCGACCCAGGTCAGGATGCCGGCGGAGTATCCGGGCGTCATCGAGATGCCGAAGCCGCCGTAGCCGTCGAGGATCGTCGGGCGCGGCCCCTGGCCGTCGACCGGCGAGATCACCAGCATGCGCACCTCGGTGCCGTCCTTCGAGCGGAAGGTCACCTGCTCGGTGCGGACCTCGGGCACCTCGACCGCTCCGGGGGAGGCGGCCCAGAGGCTCGTCTCGCCGGTGCGGGCGTCGTAGCGCTGGATGGTGGGCGGGGTGGTGTTGTCGGTGTAGCCGAACCACGCCTCGTGGCCGCCCTCGGGACGCTCGGAGACGCCGCCGATCGTGCCGAGGCCGGGGGTCGCCACCTCGCCGACGCGCTCGCCGGTCGCCAGGTCGTGGACCGAGATCTCGGAGAGGGCATGACGGGTCCACCCGACGAGCATGACCGGCCGGTCGAGGTCGTCGAGGATCGCGAAGTCGGTCAGCACCGCCTCGGAGTCTTCGGCGATGAGGTCGGTCCACTCGGTGGGCGAGGCCGGATCGGCGACGCAGACCCGGCCGCGCGGCGCGTCGCGGTCGGTGTAGACGTAGAACCTGCCGTCGCGCCCGAAGTGAATGCCGGTCTGGGCGTCGACGCCCTCCTGCACCACGACGAGCTCGGGCCGGTCGAGCGAGGAGGCCGTCAGGTCGGCCACCCACACGTCGTTGCGCGGCGCGGTGCCCTCGTGGGACTGGATGAGCAGCCAGCGGCCGTCCATCGACACCGAGACGCCGTAGTAGTTCGTCATCTTCAGGCCCTCGCCGAAGATCATCACGTCGTCCTCCGTCGAGGTGCCCACCCGGTGGAGGTAGACGCGACGGTGGAACTGCGACTCGCCCTCGGGCACCTCGGTCGCGGGCAGGCGGCGCACGTAGTAGAACGCCTCGCCGCCCGGCAGCCACGCCACGGGGGAGTAGCGGCAGCGGTCGATCGGGCCCTCGATCTGGGCGCCGGTGGCGACGTCGATGATGTAGAGCACCGACTCCTCGTTGCCGCCCACCGAGATCTGGTAGGCCAGCAGGCGC
Organism: Nonomuraea sp. NPDC050663; assembly: GCF_044456985.1. Classification (NCBI taxonomy): domain Bacteria; kingdom Bacillati; phylum Actinomycetota; class Actinomycetes; order Streptosporangiales; family Streptosporangiaceae; genus Nonomuraea; species Nonomuraea sp. NPDC050663. The sequence continues at coordinate 50,671 of NZ_JBITGL010000004.1, read as the reverse complement.
CCCTCCTTGTCGGGCTGCACCGCGTCGAGCGTGGTCAGCCCGGAGGAGTCGAGCGCCATCGGGTCGATGAGCGCCCGCTCGGTGCCGTCGGCCTCCACGACGTAGTAGACCGCGTGCTCCTGCTCAGGGGTGCGCCGGGAGAAGAAGTGGCGCTCCCCCCGCCAGGCCGGCACGCCCACGGAACCCGACTTCAGCAACTCCGCGATGCGCTCCTTGAAGCGCTGCGGACCCAACTCCTGCCGGTAGAGCGCCTCCTGCGCCATGAGCCACCCCTTGACCTCGGGGTCGTCGGGGTCCTCCAGCCAGCGGTAGGGGTCGGGGACAGGGGTGCCGTGCAGGGTGTCGACGATCTCGTCGCGGCGGGCAGTTGGGTACATGCCAGCACCCTACTGCCCGGTTGCGACACTACTGCTGGAACGGATTGACCGAGGAGACCTTGTCCGCCGGGGGAGCCGTGATCGGCGGGACCTTGCCCCAGTCGGAGAAGGTCATCTCGATGTTCTGCTCCGCCCCGGCCGCCGGCATCTTGGTGGCGACCTTGGTCGGCAGCCCCTGGCCGTCGATCCACACGTCGTAGGTCATGACGACGCCGGCGAGCGACTTCTTCATCGCCTCCAGCGCCGCCTTGGGGTCGGCGCCGGAGGTGCCGCCCGCGATGCCGCTGACCATCTCCTCGAGGATCTTCTCCATCTCGGGCGTCGCCATCGCCTTCGACATGTCGATCTTGATGGTGTAGCGCGTGTTGTCGCCGTCGGGCGCCGCGGCGGTGAGCTCGCCCATGCCCGCCATCCTGGCGCTCTGGCTCGGGTCGGCCATCTTGCCGATCTGCGCGAACAGCTTGCTCATCGGGTTGTCGCCGGGCAGCTTGACCCACGGCTTGCCGGGCTCGGGCTCCGGCTCGCCGGCCGGGGTCTCGATGAAGATGGCCTCCTGCAGGATCAGGATGCGCATCTTCTTGCCGGGCTGGACCTCGGTGGTCGTCTCGATGTTGAACGTGCCGGGGCTCACGAGCTCCAGGGCCATGGTGGCGCTGGTCGGCTGGCCCGCGTTGGTGCCGCTCATGGTCGCGCGGAAGCTCTTGAGCTCCTCGAGCTTCTTGGCCATGACGCCGGAGACCTCGGCGGCGCTCTTCAGCTCGGCGGCGGCCGCCGGAGCCTGGGAGGTGGGCGCCGATGTGGCGCTGATCTGCGGGCCCCCACCCGTCTGTGACCCGCATCCCGTCAGAACGGCCAGGCCTAGTGCGGCGACCGCCAATGAACGACGCATGATCGTAAACCCCCGTAAACTGGTTGTAAAGGGCTCAAGACGCTACCAGAACCTCCTCGGTCGGGCGCGCGTAAATGTGCGGTCGGCAGGGCATAAAACCCCAGGGCACCTGTCTCCAGTGGCATAAATGGTGGCGGGCACCCCTTGTGTAACGACAGACTTGGGGAAGGACGGTGCCGTGGTACCCATCCGTCGGGCCGTCCGGCGGAGGTCCACGTGATGGAGTCGTCCGGGTCCCAGGAGGGGCCGCAATTCGGGACATGCCGCGGCATGTCCCCCGTGTTTCTGATACGCGGGCATCAGAGGGGTGACCTCTGATGCGCCAAGTCCTGCTGCTCAACGCCACCTACGAGCCACTGACCACCCTGTCACTGCACCGGGCGGTCATTCTGGTTCTGCGCGAGAAGGCCGACGTCGTGCACCGCGACGGAAGAGGAGCGGTCCTCCGCTCCGCGACCTGCACGCTCGACGTTCCCTCGGTCATCCGGCTGCGAAGATACGTCCGCATCCCCTACCGGTCGCGGATCCCTCTCACCAGAGCCGCGCTCATGCGCCGCGACGACTACCGCTGCGCCTACTGCGGCCAGCGGGCGGAGACCATCGACCACGTGATCCCGCGCTCCAAGGGCGGGCCCCACACGTGGGAGAACTGCGTCGCTTCGTGCATGACGTGCAACCACCGCAAGGCCGACAAGTTCCTGGAGGAGCTCGGCTGGTCCCTGCGGGTCGCGCCCGCCGTCCCCCGAGGGGCGCACTGGCGGCTCATCGGCGCGCAACTGCTGGGCGACCCGCAGTGGGCACAATATTTGGAGGCGGCCGCCTGACCGGGGATGACACCATTTCGGCATGTGGACGATCAGCGAAGACCTCGGTGAATACGCCAAGCATGCCGAGCCGTACCTTCTGACCGACCCGGTGGCCAACACGGTCCCGCTGACCGTGTTGGCCAACCTGCGGGCGGGGATGCCGCACGACGGCGCCTTCTTCGGCTGGTACACCGGCGACGGCGAGGTGCGTGGCGCGATCTTCCGCACCCCGCCGTTCCCGCTGGGCCTGGCCGCGATGCCGGTCGAGGCCGTCCCCGCGCTGGTCAAGGCGCTCGACACGCGCCAGATCCCCGCCGTCCAGGGGCCGCTCCCGCTCGCCGACGCCCTCGCCGCCGGACGCCGGATCACCCACCACCGCGCCGAACGCCTCTACCGCCTGGGCGAACTGACCGCCCCCGCCGGCGTGCCCGGCACCGGCCGCATCGCCACCGCCGCCGACACCGGACTGCTCGCCGCCTGGTCCGCGGCCTTCCTCGCCGAAGCCACCTCCGACCCCGTCCACGACGTACGGCAGATCGTCGAACGCCGCACCGCCCGCGGCGACCTCGTGATCTGGGAGGACGGCGGAGCCCCCGTCGCCTTCGCGGGCGTCTCCACCCCCGCCGGCGGGGTCTCCCGCATCGGACCCGTCTACACACCCCCCGAGGCCAGAGGCAAGGGGTACGGCAGCGCCGTCACCGCCTTCGGCAGCCGCCACGCCCTCGACACGCGCTCCGAGCACGTCGTGCTCTTCACCGACCTGGGCAACGCGACGAGCAACAAGATCTACCAGGAGATCGGATACCTTCCCGTCTCCGACTACGCCCACATCACCTTCTAAACTGGCGGCATGCCGCGATACGACTTCCGCTGCCGCGCCTGCGGTTCCACCTTCGAGGTCTCCCGCCCCATGTCCGCCTCCGGCGACCCCGCGACCTGCCCCGACGGGCACGACGACACGGTCAAGCTGCTGTCGACGGTCGCCATGACAGGCAACGCCGGCACCCCGGCGGGCGGCGGTGGCGGCGGTGGGGGCGGCTGCTGCGGCGGAGGATGCTGCGGCTGAGCCCGCACCGGTCGGGACCGCTGGCCGCCGCTGGCCGCCGTTGGCCGCCGTTGGCCGCCGTTGGCCGCCGTTGGCCGCCGCTGGTCGCCGCTGGTCGCCGCTGGTCAGCGGGCCGCGGCGCGCGCCCCTCGCACGACCATGCGCGCGACCTGCTCCACCGTGGAGATCCCGGCCCCCATCGAAGGGCTGTGATCCGACAACACGGCCACGAGCAGCTCGTGCCCCCCGACGGTCAGCCGCCCCACGCTGTTGACCGTCCACAACCCGCCGTGCACACGCGCGGGCAGCCAGCCGTTCTTCACCTGCGCGTGCCGGTCGAGCGCCCCCACACCCCAGCGCTGTTCCCTCACCACCGTCGACATCAGCCGTATGGCCAGCTTCCTGTTGACGGCGGTGAGCGGCCCACCCGCATCGGTGAGCCGGTCGAGCACCTCCACCTGCTCGGATGGGAAGCTGCGGGTCGAGCCCCAGTAGTAGCCGGAACCCGGCCAGGTGTCGCGGATGCCGAGCCCGCGCAGGGTGCGCTTCAGCCCGCCCTGCCCGCCGACGCGTTCGTAGAGGCGGTGGGCGCTGGAGTTGTCGCTGCGGCGGATCATGCTGGTGGCCAGCGACCGCTCCCAGCCCGCCACCTGCCGGTGCTCACGCTGGGCCTTCAGCAGCAGGGCCAGGAGGATGTCGACCTTGGCCACGCTCGCCAGCAGGAAGTGCTCGTCCTCGCCGTAGTCGTATCGGGCGCCGGAGGTGCGGTCGTAAACGGCGGCGGCCGCCCGGCCGGGGCGCTGGCGCAGGTAGCGGGAGAGCGAGCGGTCGAGCTGCCGCCAGGCGTCGCCCGGCTTGATGCCGCCTTCGGTCGCCACCCGGCTCCCGGCCACGGACGAGGGCGCATGGGCGGCAGGCACCCGACCTCGCACCACTCGGGCACCGTCACCGCCGGTCGATCCTTCCACGCCCCCCGCGCCAGGCGACCCCGGCGAGGCGTCCACCCCACGCCCCGCCGCAGGGGGCAGGGGCGGGATGGACGCGCGGGTGGCGGGGGCCTGCTCGCAGCCGGTCGCCAGGGTGAGCGAGGCGAGCAGGCAGAAGGCACGAATGCGCATGAACCGGAGCTTGTCACCCGCGACCCCAACAACCGGGGTCGCGGACGGTCAAGCCCCGACCATGATCACATCACGCCACCCGCCGCCGCTGGAACGGCAGGAACCGCTCCGCCATGTGCGGGCGGGCGGGGGTGAGCGTCGGTTCGACGGCGATGATCCGGTCGAACCGGAAGGCGCGGATGCCGCGCCGCATCCGGCAGACCCCGACCAGGTACCAGAAGTCCTTGTGGACCAGGCACGTGACCGGTTCGACGTCGCGGGTGGTGATGGTGCCCGACGCGTCGCGGTAGTGCAGGCGGATCATCAGGCGGCTGGTGATGGCGTCGGCGATGACCCGCGCGCGTGAGGCCACGTCGGCGGGCAGGGGCTCGGTGAGGGTCGCCAGGGTGGTGGCGATGGCGTCGTCGTCGACTTCCAGGTGCTCGAAGGCCAGGCGCAGGCCGCGCCGTGCGGTGACGGCCTGGGGCCCGGCTCCGAGGTGGGCCAGGGACAGGGCGAGGGCGGCGATCTCGGCGGTCGTCAGTGAGCGGGTGGAGGGCTTCACGACTGTCGTCATACCCAAAGAATAGACGTCGCCACCGACATTTTTCGAAAGCCTGTACGGGATGAAGCCCAGGTGAGCCAAGAGAAACGAGGGATCGCCCGAGAAGAGGGTCAGCCGCCGGGAACGGCGGCTGACCCGGGGCGGATCAGTGCGCCAGCTGCGACAGGTCGCGCGAGGCTCCCGTCGACGCCGACGTGGTCATCGCCGCGTACGCCTGCAGCGCGGCGGTCACCGGGCGGTGACGGTCGCGCGGCCGGTAGCGGCCCAGCTCCGACAGCAGCCGCTCGCGCCGCGCCGCCAGTTCGTCGTCGGAGACCCGCAGCTCCATCGAGCGCGCCGGGATGTCGATCTCGATCGTGTCGCCGTCCTCGACGAGGGCGATGATGCCGCCCTCGCCCGCCTCGGGGGAGGCGTGGCCGATCGACAGTCCCGAGGTGCCGCCGGAGAAGCGCCCGTCGGTGATGAGCGCGCACGCCTTGCCGAGCCCCTTCCCCTTGAGGAAGGAGGTCGGGTAGAGCATCTCCTGCATGCCGGGGCCGCCCTTGGGCCCCTCGTAGCGCACCACGACGACGTCGCCGGCCTTGACGCGCCCGTTGAGGATGCCCTCGACGGCGTCCTCCTGCGACTCGAAGACCACGGCGGGCCCGGAGAAGCGCCAGATCGACTCGTCGACGCCGGCCGTCTTGACCACCGCGCCGTCGCGGGCGAGGTTGCCGTAGAGCACCGCCAGGCCGCCGTCCTTGGTGTAGGCGTGCTCGAGCTCGCGGATGCATCCGGCGGCGCGGTCGACGTCGAGGGAGTCCCAGCGGTTCGACTGGGAGTAGGGCTTGACCGTGCGCACGTTGCCGGGCGCGGCGTGCCACAGCTCCACGGCCTCGGGCAGCACGGTCGCGGAGACCGGGTCCCAGGCGGCGATGACCTCGCCGAGGGTGCCGCCGCTGACGGTGGGGCTGGAGGAGTGGAGCAATCCGGCGCGGTCGAGCTCGCCCAGGATGGCGGGGATGCCGCCGGCCCGGTGGACGTCCTCGACGTGGTATTTGTCGGTCGCCGGGGCCACCTTGCACAGGCACGGCACCCGCAGGGAGATCTCGTTGATCTCCTTGAGCCCGAAGTCGACGCCGGCCTCGCGGGCCGCGGCCAGGATGTGCAGGATCGTGTTGGTCGAGCCGCCCATGGCCACGTCGAGCGCCATGGCGTTCTCGAAGGCGTCCTTGGTGGCGATGTTGAGCGGCAGGACCGAGGCGTCATCGTCGTCGTAGTAGCTCCGGGTCAGCTCCACGATGCGGCGCCCGGCGCGCTGGAAGAGCTCCTTGCGCGCGCTGTGGGTGGCCAGGATCGTGCCGTTGCCGGGCAGCGCCAGGCCGATGGCCTCGGCCAGGCAGTTCATCGAGTTGGCGGTGAACATGCCCGAGCAGGAGCCGCAGGTGGGGCAGGCGTTCTCCTCCAACTGCAGGAGCTCTTCGTCGGAGACGTTCTCGTCGGCGGCGGCGATCATCGGGTCGATCAGGTCGAGCTTCTTGCCCGGCGTCTTGCCGGCCTCCATCGGGCCGCCCGAGACGAAGATGGTCGGGATGTTGAGCCGCATCGCGGCCAGCAGCATGCCCGGGGTGATCTTGTCGCAGTTGGAGACGCAGATCATCGCGTCGGCGCAGTGGGCGTTGACCATGTACTCGACCGCGTCGGCGATGAGTTCGCGCGAGGGCAGGGAGTAGAGCATGCCTCCGTGGCCCATGGCGATGCCGTCGTCGACGGCGATCGTGTTGAACTCGCGCGGAATGGCGCCGGCCTCGCGCACCGCGTCGGCCACCACCTTGCCCACCTCGGCGAGATGCACGTGGCCGGGCACGAACTGCGTGAAGCTGTTGGCCACGGCGATGATCGGTTTGCCCAAGTCGCTCCCGGCTACACCAGTCGCCCGGAGGAGGGCCCGGGCGCCGGCCATGTTCCTGCCGTGGGTGACTGTGCGAGACCTGAGGGCGGGCATGAGCTATCTCCCATCACTTACGAGTCCTCACATCGTACGGCCCGCGACCGCCAGATGAGACGCCCGTCCACGCGATGGACAGGGGCGTGAAGATCGCCCCGACGACGAAGGGCGCCCGGCGCGACGGGAAGTCGCGCCGGGCGCCCTTGACGAATAGCTGCTAGCCGTTGCCGTAGCGCGGCGGGAGCACCTCGGCGGCGATCTCGTAGAGGCGGTCGATCTCCGTCTCGGTGAGCGCCTTCTCCCGCTTGGTGATCCACTTGCGCGCCCGGCCGCCCTCGTAGACGTCGACGCCCTTGATCGTCATGATCTTCCAGGGCACCGCCGGGCCGTAGATCGCCAGCGAGGGCACCACGGAGACCTGTCGCCCGTAGACCTCGGAGATGTACTTGCTCGCCTCCGCCGCCTCGAAGTGGGCCTCGGCGAGGCGGGCCTTCATGTCGAAGGGTCCGTGGAAGAGCTTCTTGCCCATCTGCACACGCACCGACAGGCGCTTGTCCCACTTCTCGGAGTCGACGGCGTAGACGCCGGTCGGTCCGATGACCAGGTGGTCGATCTGCGCCTCGCTGCCCGGGATCGCCCTGGCGTGCAGGGTGCGATAGCCGTTGCGCTCCAGTTTGCGCAGCTGTGCCTCGGTCCTGCGCTCGGCCACCGATGATCGGCGCCAGGCGGGCACGGACGAGGACTTGCGTGCGCGGTACACGGTGTCGACGATCGCGGCCACCACTGCCGCCGTCACTCCGACCTGCCAGTTGCCGGTCAGGAAACCGACCGCCAGCCCCACGGCCAGCGCCACCAGAAGGCGGTTGCGCAGGCGCTTGAAGCGGGGTTGCTGGAGGAGTCCGCGGACGTTTGCCCGCTCGATGGGAGCGAAGGCAGGCTCAAGGGCCTCGGGCTCGGGGCGGGCGGCCTCGGGCCGTTCGCTCACCCAGATCGGTGACGCAGTGTGACCGTCGTCTCGCTGCTTGGCGGAATCCACGTAACTCACGGTAGCTCGGAAGCTCGACGAGTGCCTAGTCATGACCCGTCCATAGTTTTATGGCCCAGGTCAACGGATAGGTTGCCGGATTTCCGGGTATCTACCCTTTTCCTCTCTAGACAACTACTGTCCGGTACGTGGCGTACATACACGATCTCACCGCCATCGAGCAGGCGGAAGCCGTCAGGCGCAGGGAAATCTCACCAGTCGAGATCGCCGAGCACTACCTGGACCGCATCGAACGCCTCGACCCGCAGGTGGGCGCCTACGTCACGGTCGCACGGGACCGTGCCATCGAGCAGGCCCGCGCGCTGGAGCAGGGCACCCCCGAGGGCGAGCTGTACGGCGTGCCCATCCCGATCAAGGACCTCAACCTCGTCAAGGACGTGCCGATCCACTTCGGCTCGGCGACCTATGCCGATTTCGTCGCCCCCGTCGACGACACCGTCGTGGAGCGCCTGCGCGGCGCCGGCACCGTGATGCTCGGCAAGACCGCCACCCCCGAGTTCGGCCTGCCCTGCTACACCGAGACCGCCGTCTCGCCACCCACCCGCACCCCGTGGGACCTGACCCGCTCGGCGGGCGGCTCCAGCGGCGGCGCCGCCGCGGCCGTCGCGGCGGGGCTCGCACCCGCCGCCCAGGGCAGCGACGGCGCCGGATCGATCCGCATCCCCTCGTCCGTCTGCGGGCTGTTCGGCATCAAGCCCACCCGCGGGCGCATCAGCTGGGCGCCGATCATCCCCGACCTGGCCGGCATGTCCACCAACGGCCCCATCGCCAGGACCGTCGCCGACGCCGCCGCGCTGCTCGACGTCATGACGCACAACTCGCCCGGCGACCTGTTCCTGGCGCCGCCGCGCGAGGGCGCCTTCCTCGAGGCCGCCCGCCGCGAGCCCGGCCGCCTGCGCATCGCCCGCTACGCCCAGCCCGTCGTCCCTGGCACCGAGCTCGACCCGGCCGTGCTGGCCGCCTACGAGGAGGCGGCCAAGACCCTCGCCTCGCTCGGCCACGAGATCGTCGACATCGACCCGCCCTTCGCCGCGGCGGTGGTCGAGCCGTTCACCACGTTGTGGTTCACCTTCGCGTGCATGCACCCGGTCGCCCTGGACAGGCAGGACCTGCTGCGTCCCATGACCGCCTGGCTGCGCGAGCGCGGCTTCGCCGTACCCGCCCCGTCCTTCCTGCAGGCCCAGGCGGCGCTCCAGCTCGCGACGCGGACCGCGCTGATCGTCACCGACGCCTACGACGCCGTCCTGACCCCCACCGTCACCCAGCCGCCCAGGCCGGTCGGCTGGTTCGAGGAGGGCATCACGCCGGAGGAGGGCTTCGAGCGCATGAAGCGCTTCGCCGCCTTCCCCGCGATCTACAACGTCACCGGCCAGCCGGCCGTCAACCTGCCGCTGTACTGGGACGAGCGGGGCCTGCCGATCGGCGTCATGCTCGCCGGCCGCATCGGCGGCGAGAACACCCTCATCTCCCTGTCGGCCCAGGTCGAGGCGGCACGCGGCGGCTTCTGGGGCGACCGGCGCCCGGAGGTTTGGGAGGCGTAGATCCTGGGTCTGGTACGGCGCGCCGCCCGGGATTAACGTCAAAAGGTGGACAGCGCGCTGGAGATCCTCGGTTTCCTCATCGGCACGTCCGTGGGGTTGTTCCTGCTCATCAGCCTGATCGTGCTGATCCCCGGGCGCAGCACCGACAAGAAGGCGGCGTCGGGCGTCGTCTGGCTGGGCGGTCCCGAGCGCAGCGAGTACGGCGTCAGCACCTCGGGCCTGGTGCTGGCCGACCGTCCCGCGCACTGGGCGCCGCCTCCACGGTCCGACTGGCCGGAGGTGGCGCAGGTCGCCGAGCCGGGCAGGCACATCGGCGGCGCGTCGGCGGGATGGTGACTACGATGCCAACGACTCTGACCACGGCCCAGGCCGACGACCTGCGGCAGGCGATCGCGACGGCCGAGCGCCGCAGCAGGCTGCGGTTCGGCGTCTACCTGGGTCCTCCGGTGGGCAGCAGGCGCCACTTCGCCGAGAAGCTGCACGCCGCGCTCGGCGAGGAGGCAGCCGACTCGGTCGTCGTCTTCGTCGACGTGCACGGCCGCGCCCTGGAGATCGTGACCGGCGAGACGGCGCGGCGCAGGCTTCCCGACGGATCGTGCCGCCTGGTGGGCATGTCGATGGCGACCGCCTTCAGCGCGGGCGACCTCATCGGCGGCCTGCTGTACGGCGTGACCGCCCTGGCCGACCACGCGGTCGCCAGGCGTTAGGCGTCGCGCTGGAGCAGCGTCACCACGTATTCGCTGAGGTCGGCCAGGAGCGTCGAGGGCACGATGGGCGCGTCGGCGATCGCGGAGAAGACCGACGGCAGCCCGGCCAGCGGGAAGCCGTCGTCCTTCCTGGCCGCCGAGCCGACCTCGTTCTTGTCGAGCGCGGAACGGCTGCGCTCCCAGGCGTCGAGCACCTCCTCGGGCGAGGGCACGCCGAACCCGTGACCGACGGGGGCGGCGTGGCGCAGCCGTACGAGAGGGGTCTCGGCGAAGGCCAGCGCGGTGCGTGAGCGCACGGCGAGCAGCGCGCGGGCCTCCTTGGGGATCCAGTCCATCGCCGCGCACGGATTGCGGCAGGTGGCCACGCAGACGCCGATGGCCCCGGCGACCTGGCTGTGCTGGCGGTCGAAGTAGGCACGCCAGCCCTCGGCGGGCTCGCCCGCCACGCGCAGCGTGCGGTTGGTGGCCGACTGCTCGGCCTTGGTGTGGTCGCACTCGCGGTCGCCGATCACCCCGAACCTGCTGCCGGGCGCGCTCAGCCCCTCGGGCCAGCGCGCGGGGTCGCCCGCGTGGCCCAGGTCGGGCTCGAAGGCCAGCAGCGGGAGGTATTCGCTGGCGATGTGCACCGTGGCGATCATCGGGCTCAGCTCGCGCCGGTGCCACCTGATCGCGATGACCTCCAGCAGCAGGGAGTAGGCGGGCCGCAGCGACTCCAGGGCGCCGCGCGGCTGCTCGCGCGGCGTCTGCGGCATGCTGCGCGCCCGCGCGCGACGGCGAAGGTCGGAGGGTACGGCACGCGCCTCGGCGTTGAAGTCCTCCGCGTCGAGCGTCAGCAGGCGCTGCCCGAACTCGCACACGTCGGCGATCTCCTGGGTGGGCGCGAGCGCACCGAGATCGGAGAAGGCGTAACGCCGGGCGAGAGCGATCAGCAGATCGCGCGTGGTCTTCACGCGAACACTCTAAAAGAAGCGCGCGCCGATGATCTCATCGCGCGTGGTTCATCCAGCGGTCTGCGACGGCTCGGGGGTCTCGACCGGCAGGCTCTGGTGGCTCGGCTCGACGGTCGGCTCCTGCGTGGGCGGCTCGGCCGTCGGCTCCTCGGTCGGCGGCTCCTGGGTGGGGGTGGGCGTCGGCTCGGCGGGGGGCGTGGGCTGCTGCGTCGGCTGGTTCGGCGTGGTGGGCTGCGCCGTGGGCGTGCCGCTCGGCTCGGCGGTGGTGCCGGGCGTGGGCGAGGGCCGACGGGGGCCGGGGGTCAGCCGCTGCTTGGCCGGCTGGATCTGCTCGCCGGTCGCGGGCGGGTTGCCGGCCTCGCCCGCCGGTTCCGTGGCGCCGCCCGGCATGATCGGCAGCTGGATCGCCGACAGCGGCGGCCACAGGTGCAGCGAGGCGGCGATGGCCCCCGAGGCCAGCAGCGCCGCTCCGATGGTCGCGATCGCCGTCACGGCGCGGCGCCGCGGCGGGCGCGGCGGCACCCAGCGGGGATCGTCGAGCGCTGCGCGGGCGGCGGCGGCCATCTCGGTGGCCGAGCCCCAGCGTTCCTCCGGCCGCTTGGCCAGCGCCCTGGCCACCACGCGGCGCGGCCCTGGCGGGATCTCGGCGGGCAGCTCGGGCACGGGCGCGTTGAGGTGCTTGAAGATGATCTGGACCGGCGTCTCGCCGTCGTAGGGCAGGTTCCCGGTGAGGCACTCGTAGGCGACGACGCCCAGCGCGTAGAGGTCGACCGCCGGGGTGATCCGGTTGGCGGTGGCCTGCTCGGGCGCGCAGTATCCGGCCGAGCAGAGCATCTGGCCGGTGGCCGTGAGCTGCCCCGCCGACGCCGAGTGGGCGATGCCGAAGTCGGTGAGCACCACGCCGCCGTCGGTGCGGATCATCAGGTTGCCGGGCTTGACGTCGCGGTGCACGATGCCGCGTTCGTGCGCGGCGGCCAGCGCCTCGGCCACCTCGACGACCAGGCGCATCGTCGCCTCGGTGGTCAGCGTCGTGCGCTCCAGCAGCCGGTCCAGCGACTCGCCGTCGACCAGTTCCATCACCAGGAAGCTGACCCGGTCGGTGCCGTAGTCGTAGACGTCGACGACGCCCGGATGGTTGAGCGTGGCCATCGCCCGCGCCTCGTTGAGGAAGCGTTGGGTGGAGGCGGGATTGTGGGTGAGGACCTTCACCGCCACGGTGCGGCCGAGCAAGGTGTCGTCGGCCCGCCAGACTTCGCCCATGCCGCCACCGCCGATGCGGCCTGTCAGCAGATACCGGTTGTTGAGCAAGGTCCCGTCCCCGAGCACCCGAAGAGGCTAGCACTGCGCTCCGCTGTCATGTGAGAACTCCGCGTGACTTTCGCGGGACTGGTGCTTTGCCCGATGATGGGCCCCATGCTCCCAAGGGTCGCCGGCGTCGTCGTGCTGCTGGCCGCGCTCGCCTACTGGCAGCTCGACCTGCGCGAGGGCGAGCCGGTGCGCCGCGCGGGCGCCGTGCTCAGCGGCTACCTCCAGGGCGAGTTCGCGGCGGGCGGCGTCTTCAGCAAGGGCCCCGGCGGCCTCGACGCCCGTGACCGGGTGCTCGACGTGGCCGAGTGGGGCACCGACGACGGCTCGCGCGTGCACCTGTGGTCGTTCCGCGTGCCCGGCGGGATGGACCATCCCAGCGGCGTGGAGAACCAGCGCTGGAAGGTACGGCAGGCGGAGGGCTCCACGGTCTCCCTGGAGAACGTCCTGGCCGCGGGCAAGTGCCTCGACGCGGCCGACGGCGCCGTGGTGATCAACGCCTGCTCCGCGGCCTCCACGCAGCGCTGGGTGCTGGCGCCGCGGGAGGACGGCTGGTTGTCGCTGCGCAATCTCGCGGCGGGCCGGTGCCTGGAGGTCACGCCCGGAGAGTGGGGCAACGGCGTCGCGCCCCGCCTGGCCCGCTGCGGCTACGCCTGGCAGCAGGCCTGGCTGTAGCGGGGCCCGCCCTCGCGGACGGGCCCCTCGATCACGCCTGGTCGGTGGCGCGGTTGCGGATCGCCCGCCGTACGCCGTCGACGCCCTCGACGATCATGCGTCGCAGCGCCGCGGGCACCTCGTCGCCGGCCAGGAACGCCTCGGCCGCGTCGACGGTCGCCTGCTCGATCAGGAAGACCGGGAAGCAGCCGTTGGCGAAGCGCGAGGCGGAGTCGAAGGTCCACTCCTTGTAGACGCGCCCCACCTCGGCGAAGTAGCGCTCCCGGTAGGGCACCAGCAGCTCGATGTGGTGAGGCTCCTGGAACCCGGCGACCGTGGCGCGCAAGGTGGTGCTGGCGGCGTCGGACTCCAGGATGGTCTCCCAGGCGGCCGCCTTCGCCTCGGCCGTCGGGATGCTCGCCCGGCACGTGGTGGCGGAACGCTCGCCCGAGGCGGTGGCGTCGCGCTTGAGCTCGGCGGCGATGTCGGGCTCGCCCAGGCGCCCGCCCACGACCAGTGCGCGGATCAGGGTCCAGCGCAGGTCCGCGTCGACCGACAGGCCCTGCGGCACGGCCGAGCCGTCGAGGATGGCGGCCAGGAGGTCGAGCTCCCCGTCGGATACGGCCACCTGCGACAGCGCGTTGACGTAGGCCAGCTGGTGGTCGGAGCCGGGCTCGGCATCCTCCAGCAGCGAGCGCAGCGTCGCGGCCTGCAGCGCCAGGCCCTCGCCCACCCAGGCGGGGTCGGCGTACTGCTGGGTGGCCATGCGGGCCTGGTTGAGCAGGGCCTGAAGGACGGTGATGTCCTTGACCGCGCCGATGCCCTTGCAGACCAGCTGGACGTAGTCGCGGGCGCGCATCTCGCCGTCGCGGGTCATGTCCCAGGCGGCCGACCAGCACAGCGCGGCGGGCAGCGACGACTCGAAGCTGCTGATGCCGCCCTCGACCAGGGTGTTCAGCGAACGCTCGTCGAGACGGATCTTGGCGTAGGTCAGGTCGTCGTCGTTGAGCAGCACCAGGTCGGGCTGCTCGACGCCGATCAGCTCGGCGACCTGGGTGCGGGCGCCCACGACGTCGAGCTCGACCCGTTTGACCCGCTTGCCGCCGTTGTAGAGGCCGATGGCGACGCGGTGCGAGCGCAGCGTCGGGTAGTCGGCCGGGGCCTCCTGGATCACCTCGAAGCTGGTGAACTTCCCGTCGGCCACCTCGAAGGAGGGCCGCAGGGTGTTGACCCACGAGGTCTCCAGCCACTCCTTCGACCAGCTCGACAGGTCGCGGCCCGAGGTGCGCTCCAGCGCCGCCAGCAGGTCCTTGAGCTCGGTGTTGCCCCACGCGTGCTCGGTGAAGTAGTCGCGCACGCCGGCCAGGAAGTTGTCGAGCCCGACGTAGGCCACCAGCTGCTTGAGGACGCTGGCGCCCTTGGCGTAGGTGATGCCGTCGAAGTTGACCTCGACCGCCTGCATGTCGACGATGTCGGCGGCGATCGGGTGGGTGCTGGGCATCTGGTCCTGGCGGTAGGCCCAGGTCTTCTCCACGTTGGCGAAGGTGGTCCACGCGCCCTGGCCCCAGCGGGTGGCCTCGGCCTGGCACAGGACGGAGGCGTAGGTGGCGAACGACTCGTTCAGCCACAGGTCGTCCCACCAGCGCATGGTGACCAGGTCGCCGAACCACATGTGCGCCATCTCGTGCAGGATCGTCTCGGCGCGGCGCTCGACGACGGCGTCGGTCACGCGGGAGCGGAAGACGTAGTCCTCCAGGAAGGTCACGCAGCCGGCGTTCTCCATCGCGCCCGCGTTGAACTCCGGCACGAAGAGCTGGTCGTACTTGGCGAACGGGTAGCGCACGCCGAAGACCTGGTGGAAGAAGTCGAAGCCCTGGCGGGTGACCTCGAGGATGTTGTCGGCGTCGAGGAACTGCGCCAGCGACTCGCGGCAGTAGAGGCCCAGCGGGATGCCGTCGTGCTCGCTGCGCACCTCGTGGTAGGGCCCGGCGCACAGTGCGGTGATGTACGTCGAGATGCGCGGGGTCTTCTCGAAGCTCCACGTGTTGCCGTTCTGGACGGCGGGGGCGTTGGAGATGCACTTCCACTCGTCGGGCGCGTGCACGGTCAGCTCGAACGTCGCCTTGAGGTCGGGCTGGTCGAAGCAGGCGTACATGCGGTGGGCGTCGGCCGTCTCGAACTGGCTGTGGAGGTAGACCTTCTTGTCGACCGGGTCGACGAAGCGGTGCAGGCCCTCCCCGGTGCGCATGTAGGCGCAGTCGGCCTCGATGCGCAGCTCGTTCTGCTCGGCGATCGCCGGCAGGGGGAGGCGGCCCTTCTCGGCGTCGTAGGACGCGACGTCGAGCTCCTCGCCGTTGAGGGTGGCCTTGTGGACGGTGGCCCCGTGGAGGTCGATGAAGGTCGGCGCGCCGGGCTGCAGCCCGGTGAAGCGGACCGTCGTGACGCTGTCGAAACGCTCCTCCCCGACCCTGAGGTCCAGCTCGACCGCATAAGACTCGACCGTCAGCTGCCGGGCGCGCTCTCGCGCCTCCGCCCGGGTCAGGTTGCCTGCCAAGTTCCGCTCCTGGTGTCGTTCATGGAATATCGCTGTTCACATCAAAGGTTATGGCCTGACATGACTGTCAAGACTCCGGTGGACCTGTGGTTCGATCCTTTCTGTCCCTTCGCATGGATCACGTCACGATGGCTTCTCGAAGTTGAGAAGGTGCGCCCCATCGAGATCCAGTGGCACATCATGAGCCTCAACGTTCTCAACGAGGACAAGGACGTGCCAGAGAGCTACCGCGGCATGATCAGGCGCGCCATCGAGCCGGTGCGCGTGGCCACCGCCGTCGACCAGCGCCACGGCCAGCAGGCCATGGCCGATTTCTACACCGCCTTCGGCACCCGCTGGCACAACGAGGGACGCAACAAGGACCGCTCGAAGCTGGGCGACGTGCTGGTGGAGGCGCTGGAGGCCGCCGGGCTCGACGCCTCGCTCGCCGAGGCCGCGCACGTCACCGACTACGACGAGCTGCTGCGCAAGTCCCACCACTCCGGCATCGAGCTGGTCGGCCAGGAGGTGGGCACCCCCGTCGTCGCCGTCGAGGGCAACGCCTTCTTCGGCCCGGTGCTCAGCCGCATCCCGCGCGGCGAGGACGCGGGCAAGCTCTGGGACGGCGTGCTGGCCGTCACCGGCTACGAGTTCTTCTACGAGCTGAAGCGCAGCAGGACCACCGACCCGGCCTTCGACTGACGCTCGTCTTTTCGCCGGCAGCACGCCAGGATGGGGGCTATGCGGCAGCTCTACATCAACGGGACATGGACCGCCTCGGTCTCGGGTGAGGGGATAGACGTCGTCAATCCCGCGACCGAGGAGATCATCGACCGGGTGCCGGCAGGCGCCCCAGGAGACGTGGACGCGGCCGCATCAGCAGCCCGCGCCGCCTTCCGCTCCTGGTCGGGAACGGCCGCAGAGGAACGCGGGAAGCTGCTGGCCACCGCGTCCGACCTGCTGCGGCAGCGGGCCGACGACATCGCCCGGGTGATCGCCACCGACATGGGCGCGCCGTACGGCTTCGCGCTGAAGGTCCAGACCCTGCTGCCCGCCACCGTTTTGGCCGGATACGCGCACCTGGCCGAGTCCCACCCGCGGGAGCGGCGCGTGGGCAACTCGCTCATCCTCAAGGAGCCCGTCGGCGTGGTCGGCGCGATCACGCCCTGGAACTACCCGCTCCACCAGATCGTCTGCAAGGTCGCCCCGGCCCTGGCCGCCGGGTGCACGGTGGTGCTCAAGCCCAGCGAGGTGGCCCCGCTGGCCGCCTACGCGCTGGCCGAGATCTTCCACGAGATCGGCCTGCCGCCCGGCGTGTTCAACCTGGTCAGCGGCGCGGGCCCGGTCGTGGGCGAGGCGATCGCCTCCCACCCGGCCGTCGACATGGTCTCCTTCACCGGCTCCACCCTCGCGGGACGCCGCGTCGCCGCGCTGGCCTCCGAGTCGGTCAAGAAGGTCGCCCTGGAGCTCGGCGGCAAGTCGGCCAACCTCATCCTGCCCGGCGCCGACCTGGCCGCCGCGGTCAAGGTGGGCGTGGCCAACGCGTTCGTCAACTCCGGCCAGACCTGCTCGGCCCTGTCGCGCATGATCGTCCACCGCGACGACTACGACCAGGCCGTACGGCTCGCCGTCGAGGCCGCGCGCAAGTACACCGTGGGCGACCCCTTCGACGAGGGCACCCGCCTCGGCCCGCTCGTCTCGGCCCGCCAGCGCGACCGCGTCGTGCGCTACATCAACCGCGGCCAGGAGGAGGGCGCCCGCCTGGTCGCCGGCGGCACCGAGACCGACCACGAGCGCGGCTTCTACATCGAGCCCACCGTGTTCGCCGGGGTCGAGCCCGGCATGGTCATCGAGCAGGAGGAGATCTTCGGCCCGGTGCTGTCGATCATCCCCTTCATGAGCGTCGACCAGGCCGTCACCATCGCCGACGGCACGCCGTACGGCCTGGCGGGGGCGGTGTGGGGCGAGACGGAGCAGGCCGCCATCGCCGTCGCCCGCCGCCTGCGCACCGGCCAGGTGTCGATCAACGGCGGGGCGTTCAACCCGCAGGCGCCCTTCGGCGGCTACAAGCAGTCGGGCATCGGCAGGGAACTGGGCGAGGAAGGCCTGGAGGAGTACTTCGAGACCAAGGCGCTGCAGCTCTAGATCAGCATTCCTCCTGTGGCCCGGATGGTCTGCCCGGTGATCCACCGGCCGTCCGGGCCCGCCAGGAAGGCCACCACGCCCGCGATGTCGTCGGGCTGCCCGATCCGTCGCAGCGCGGTGAAGGCCTCCACCTGCGCCAGCGCCTCGGGAGTGTTCGTCGAGTGCAGCAACTCGGTGTCGACCGCACCGGGCGACACCGAGTTCACCGTGATGCCGCGCGGCCCGACCTCGCGGGCCAGCACGCGGGCGAACTGCTCGATGGCCGCCTTGCCTGCGGCGTAGACGGCCGTGCCCGGCGCGGGCAGATCGGTGTTCAGCGTCGAGATGTTGACGATCCTGCCGCCCTCGCGCATGTTCCTGGCCGCCCACTGCATCGCCAGGAACACCGCCTTGGTGTTGGTCGCCATCATCTGGTCGTACAGCTCCTCGGCGTACTCGCTCACCACGCCGGTGTCGTTCATGGCCGCGTTGTTGACCAGGATGTCGAGGTGGCCCAGCCGCTTGCGCGCCTCGGCGAACATCAGGTCGACGTCGGCCCTGCGCCCCAGGTCGATCCGGACGGCTCGCGCGCCGGTGCGCCCGGCCACCTCGGCGGCGGCCTCCTCGTTGCGCAGGTAGGTGAAGACCACCTCGGCTCCCTCGGCGCACAGGCGCTCGACGATCGCCCTGCCGATGCCCCTGGAACCGCCGGTGACCACTGCGTGCTTGCCCGAGAGAGTGCCCATGCGGAAGAACCTACGCCTTGAGCATGATCTTCCGTGCTTCGTCCTTCGGCAGGTGGTCGATGTACAGCTTGCCGTCGAGGTGGTCGGTCTCGTGCTGGAAGCATCGCGCCAGCAGGCCGCGAGCGCGCAGCTGCACGGTCTTGCCGAGCCGGTCGACCCCGCTGATGCGCACCCCGGCCGCACGCGGCGTGGAGGCGTACAGCGGCTTGCCCGTGTCACGTCCCGGCACCGACAGGCAGCCCTCGTGGTCGAGCACCTCGTCGGTGTCGTCGATCGTCAGCTCCGGGTTGATCAGGTGCCCCTTGCGCCCGCTGCAGTCGTAGACGAACAATCTCCGCGACACGCCGATCTGCGGACCGGCCAGCCCGACGCCGTCGGCGGCGTACATCGCCTCGAACATCTCGTCGATCAGGCGGCGCAGCTCCTTGTCGAAGACCGTCACGGGCTCGGCCGGGGTCCGCAGGACAGGGTCGCCGATGACGCGGATCTCACGCATGTGTCGCTCCCGTAAGGGTCGTCCAGGGTTGCTGCCTCTTACTCTAGCGACTGTGAAAGACTTGCCGCGTGCGTGTGTACATCGGTGCCGACCATGCCGGCTATGAGCTGAAGAACCACCTCGTCTCCTGGTTGAAGGAGCACGGCCACGAGGTGACCGACTGCGGTCCGTTCGTCTACGACGCCGAGGACGACTACCCGGCGTTCGTGCTGCGCGCCGCCGAGGGCGTCTCCGACGACCCGGGCAGCCTCGGCGTCGTCATCGGCGGCTCGGGCAACGGCGAGCAGATCGCCGCGAACAAGGTGCGCGGCATCCGCGCCGCCCTCGCCTGGAGCGAGGAGACGGCCCGCCTGGCGCGCGAACACAACGACGCCAACGTGGTGAGCGTCGGCGCGCGGATGCACTCACTGGAGGACTCCACGCGGTTCGTCGAGGTGTTCCTGTCGACGCAGTACTCCGGGGCCGAGCGTCACAGCAGGCGCATCGCCCAGCTGGCCGCGTACGAGACGATCGGCCAGCTGCCGCCGCTGCCGGAGAGCTGACAGCCGGCTCCCCCCGTTCGTCGCATCCTTGACCAGCCCGGGTCCTCCCGGGCACCCGGAGACAGGAGCACGCCGTGTCGAGCAACCCGCAGTACGCCGTCGACATCGTCTTATGCGTCGACGTCACCGGCAGCATGGCGCCGGTCATCGACACCGTGCGTGAGGGAGCGCTGTCCTTCCACGACCAGCTCGGCGACGCCATGGCCCGCAAGAACAAGGCCATCGGCCGCCTCCGCGTCCGGGTGATCGCCTTCCGCGACTTCGCCGACAAGGCCGACAACGCGATCGAGCAGACCGGCTTCCTGACGATCCCGGAGCAGTCGGAGACGTTCGAGACGTTCGTGCGCGGGCTTCGCGCCGAGGACGGCGGCGACGCGCCAGAGTCAGGCCTGGAGGCCCTGGCCATGGCCATCAGGTCGCCGTGGGAACGCGGCCTGGAGGAGCGGCGCCACGTCGTCGTGATGTTCACCGACGCCCCCGCCCACCCCCTGGGCACCGGGCGCACGGCCTCCACCTACCCCGCCGGGATCGCCTCCAGCCTGGAGGAACTGGCCGCAGACTGGGGCGCCACCACCGGCCAGGACGCGGTCATGGAGTACGCGGCCAAACGCATGCTGATCTTCGCGCCCGACCAGGAGCCGTGGAACAGGATCGCGGACGAATGGAACAACGTCGGCTTCTTCCCCTCCCAGGCCGGGACCGGGCTGGAGGAATGGGAGATGGCCGAGGTCATCAACTTCATCGCCGGCGGTCTCTGAGGGAGCCCGGCTCCCTCAGAGACCGGCCGTTCACTTCTTACGATGAGCCGCCTTCGGCATCTCATCACGCAAAGGACGCCTGTCGGCGCCCTCCTGCTGCTCCGAGGTGGGCCGTGACACGTCGCGGGCGCGCATGGCGATCACCGGCGTGATCTGCAAACTCTGCAAAGCCATACCCCGATTAGAACACGAACCCCGCCCAGGGCTTCGGGCTCCACGTCATGGCCGTGGCCAGCTGCCGTACGGCTCCCGCGGTGTGCTCGGCGAGCAACCCCGCCCCGAGCTGCGCCTGGAGCGCGTCCTTGCCCATGTAGGCGGCGCCCAGCGAGACGACCGGAAGGGTGAGGTCGGCCTCCTCCTCCGTGGGCTTGCACTCGGCGCCCGAGGCGTCGGCGGTCAGGCGCCAGCGGCGGGCGTTCCAGGGGCACAGGTCGTCGGTGACCTCGATGACCACGTCCACCGGCGCGGCGTAGGCGCGGGCGGCGAGGGCCTTCTCGACGTCGACGACGCGGACGTACAGCTCGTCGCCCCAGCGGGCGCGCAGCTGGCGGGTGTCGGCGAGCAACTGCGTGAGCGGGTCGTCGACGGGGCGGCCCCAGGCGCTGACGGTGACGGTGAGGTCGCGGTCGAGCAGGTTGCGCCACAGCAGGGCGTACGCGGCGGGGTCGGCGGCGTAGACCTCGTTGACCTGGACCTCGTTGGCGGCGACGCCGTCGGTCCAGTTGCTCTTGACGCGGAACAGGGCGTAGCCCCTGACTCCCGAGTCGTCGACGGCCAGGACGCCGCGCAGGTCGCTGGAGCCGTGGCGGCTGTACTCCTCGTCGGACAGGACCGCGCTCCAGAAGTGGTCGTTCCTGGCGTACTGTCCCGGGCGCTGGGCGCGAACACGGTCGTAGAGCGCCTCGAAGTCGGCCCGGTGGTCGGCCGGAGCGATCACCTTGATCCGGAGCGCCGGGTCGACGGGCGCGTGCCGGACGAAGTCGGCCCTGTGCGTGGGGATCGAGAGGTACAGCTCGTCGGCCGCCCTGCCGTACCCGTATCTGCCGTAGATCACCGATTCCGAGGCGTACAGCGCCGCCAGGGGCTCGCCGCGCTCGTGCACGTCGGCCAGCTGCCTGCGCATCAGCGACGACAGGATGCCGCGGCGGCGGTGCGAGGGCAGCACGCTGACCGCGGTGACACCGGCCACGGGCAGGTCCGTGCCGCCGGGCACGGACATGGAGAAGGTGTAGATGCCGGTGACGCCGACGATGAGGTCACCGTCGAAGGCGGCCAGCGTGCGGTCGAACTCGGTGCCGGACTGCCAGCGCGCCCGCTGGTCGGGATGGGGTGTCCAGCCGAAGGCCTCCGTCAGCACCGAGCTGTAGGCCGGGTACTCCGCCTCGGTGATCGGGCGAATCGGGTACGTCATCCAACCACCGTAGGACTGGACAAAGACGGACGGCCACCCAATATCCGTGCTTAATGATCAAGGCGTTGGTCAAGTGGGCTGCCCAAGGAGGGGCCAGACCGATACAGTCGAGCGCATCATGAGTTCCCGTCCGGCGCCGCTGATCCCGCCACGGCTCCGCGCGTTCCTCGTGCGGGTGCCAGGTCTGGTGCCCGTCGTGCGCTTCCTGCGGCGGGGACCGCTCGCGCGCGACCGGAACCTCCTGATCACCCTGTGCGTGGTCACCCTGCTGGTCGGCGGGCTCGGAGCGCGGGTCAGCCTTGAGCTGTTCTCGCCGGCCCTGCTCATCCCCGTGATCCTCATCGGCGGCCTGCAGCTGCGCCTGCGCAGCCTGGCCAAGCTGCTGGTGGTCGTGCTGGTGGCGCTCGGCTACATCGCCTTCGCCAAGGGCGCGAGCCTGATCGGCGTGGGACTCGTGGCCGCGATCGGCTTCACGGCCGTGCTGGCGGCGCTGATGGCGCGCACCCGCGGCAAGCTCGGCGTGCAGGGCCTGCGCGGCGACGCGATGCTGCTGGAGCTGCGCGACCGGCTGAAGCGGCAGAGCGAGCTGCCCGCCCTGCCCAAGAGCTGGGGCGGCAAGGTCGTGCTCAAGCAGGCGGGCGGGTCGTCGTTCGGCGGCGACTTCGTCGTCTCGATGCGAGACGGCGACCAGGTCGAGATCGCGCTGGTCGACGTCTCGGGCAAGGGCGTCGACGCCGGCACCAGGGCGTTGCTGCTGTCGGGCACGTTCGGCGGGCTGCTCGGCTCCGTCGGCGACTTCCTGCAGGCGTGCAACGCCTACCTTCACCGGCAGAAGGGCGACGAGGGGTTCGTCACCGCCGTGCACGTGCGGGTGAACCTGTCCACGGGCGAATACACGATCACCTCCGCCGGCCACCCTCCGGTCGTCAAGTTCGACGCGGGCACCGGCAGCTGGCAGATCGCCTCGGCCAAGGGCGTGGTCCTGGGCGTCGTGCCCGACCTGCACTGCGAGCCCGACAGCGGCGTGCTGCGCAAGGGCGACGCGCTGCTGCTCTACACCGACGGGCTGATCGAGCAGCCGGGCCGCGACATCGACGCGGGCCTCGACAAGCTGCTGGGCGAGGCGGAGCGGCTGCTGCCCTCCGGTTTCCGCGACGGCGCGCGAGCGCTGGTCAACGCCATGTCGTCCGGGCACAACGACGACTGCGCGCTGGTGCTCATCTGGCGTCCGTGACAAATCACACGGGTCACTCCATGTAATGGACCATGCGCAGATTGTGCGCATGGTCACTGGCTGGGGTGAGGGCTGCCTGAAATCCTCATGATGACAACAGCCGGAAGGGGGTGGAATATCCGTGGATAAGCGATACGAGCTCTACTGCCTGTCCGACCCGGTCTTCTACGACGCCCCCACCGGCCCCTCCGCCTTCTCCCAGACCTCCCGCACCGCCCCCGCGGCGTGGGAGCGCACCGAGCGCGACGACTGGGTGATCTACCGGCCGATCGCCGCCGCCCTGCCCGACCAGGGCTGGAAGATCCACGTGTCGTCCACCCTCGACGAGGCGGAAGAAGTCCTCGAACAGGTGTGGCTGTACTGCTTCGAGCACGAGCTGCCCTTCAAGTTCCTGCGCGCCCGCCACCTGCTGCACCTGCGCAACGCCAAGTACGCCGACCGCGGCGCCAGCGGGAAACTGGCCGCGATCTACCCGCGTGACGAGGCGCAGCTGGAGCGCGCCACCGAGGAACTGGGCACGCTGCTGGCCGGGCGGCGCGGGCCCTACATCCTCAGCGACCTTCGCATCGGCGAAGGGCCGCTCTACGTGCGCTACGGCGGCATCGCCGAACGCCACTGCGTCACCCCCGAGGGCAGGATCGAGCCCGCCATCGCCGCCCCCGACGGGACCCTGGTGCCCGACCGGCGCGGCCCCGTCTTCGCGCCGCCGCCCTGGGTGCACCTGCCGCACTTCCTCGAACCCCACCTGATCGCGCGGCGCGCCACCACCTTCGACGGCGTGCCGTACAGCATCGACAAGGTCCTGCACTTCTCCAACGGCGGCGGCGTCTACCAGGGCAAGGACCGGCGCACGGGGCGCGACGTGGTGCTGAAGGAGGCCCGGCCGCATGCCGGGCTGGACTTCGCCGGGCACGACGCGATGGCCCGGCTGAGTCGCGAGCGCGACGCGCTGTCCTGCCTGGCGGGCCTCGACGCCGTGCCCGAGCTGATCGACGAGTTCACCGTCGGCGACCACCGCTTCATGGTCATGGAGCACATCGACGGCCGGCCGCTCAACCAGGTCTTCGGCGACCGATACCCGCTCGCCGGGCAGGCCGGCGGCGACCGCGCCGCCTACGCGGCGTGGGCGATGGGGATCTGCGCCCAGGTCGAGGAAGCCGTCGCCGGGATCCACGCGCGCGGGCTGGTCTTCGGCGACCTGCACCTGAGCAACGTGCTCGTACGGCAGGACGGACGCATCGCCCTCGTCGACTACGAGCTGGCGATGCCGCTGGACGACACCGACAGGGCAGCGCTGGCCAGCCCCGGCTTCGCCGCCCCCGCCGGGGTCACCGGCGCCGACATCGACCGCTACGCCCTGGCGTGCCTGCGGCTGGCGCTGTTCCTGCCCGTCACCGAGCTGTTCCTGATCGACCGCGTCAAGGCCGTGGAACTCGCCGAGGTGATCAGGAACGGCTTCCCGGTGAGCGACGAGTTCCTCGACGACGCCGTGCGCACGATCACCGGCGACCGGGCCATCAGGCACATCCCCGCCTGGCACTCCGCCACGCTGCCCGACCCCGCCCGCTGGCCGGTGCTGCGGCGCTCGATGGCCAGGGCGATCCTCGACTCGGCCACTCCCGAGCGCGACGACCGGCTCTTCCCCGGCGACATCGAGCAGTTTTCCACAGGCGGGCTCAACCTCGCCCACGGCGCGGCAGGCGTTCTCTACGCTCTCGACATCGTCGGAGCAGGACGCTTTCCGGAGTATGAATCATGGCTATCCGATCGTGCCGTCAGGCCGGGCAGCAGGCTCGGCTTCTACGACGGGCTGCACGGCATCGCCCACGTGCTGGCCAGGTTCGGCCACCACGAGCGCGCGCTGGAGCTCGTCGAGATCGTCGCGCGCGAACCCTGGCAGTCGCTCGGCCTCGGGCTGTACGGCGGACTGTCGGGGATCGGGCTCGGCCTCCTGGAGCTGTCGGGCCTGCTGGGGCTGCCCGACCTGCACACCCAGGCGCTGAAGGTCGTCGACCTGGTCGCCTCGCGGCT
This sequence comes from Nonomuraea sp. NPDC050663, assembly GCF_044456985.1. Classification (NCBI taxonomy): domain Bacteria; kingdom Bacillati; phylum Actinomycetota; class Actinomycetes; order Streptosporangiales; family Streptosporangiaceae; genus Nonomuraea; species Nonomuraea sp. NPDC050663. The sequence goes on along the minus strand of NZ_JBITGL010000004.1, from coordinate 25,888 downwards.
CGAGACCGAGCGCTTCCCCTACGCGGGGCTCATGCACGGCGCCGTTGGCCCGGCGCTGCTGTTCCTGCGCGCGGGGGAGCCGGCGCTGGCCGAGCGCGCGCTCCGGCTCGACCTGGCCCGCTGCCGCACCCGGAACGACGGCTCCCTCCAGGTCGACGAGGGCTGGCGCACCATGCCCTACCTCGACAAGGGCAGCGTCGGGCTGGCCTGGGTGCTGGGTGAACACCTGGCCCGCCACCCGTCGCCGGAGCTGTCGTCGGCCTACCAGGCGCTCGACCTGGCCGCGCGCTCGCCCTTCTACGTCCAGTCGGGGCTGTTCAGCGGCCGGGCCGGCGTGCTGGCCTACCTCGCCCGCCACCGCCTCGCCGGGGCGCCTGGTGGCGATGTCGGCGGGGGTCCTGGACGAGCTCTGGGCGGGCCCACCGGCGAGGCTGCCGGCGGGGCTGCTGGCGGAGGTCTCGACCGGACTCCCGGTGGGGGGCTTGGCGGGGCTTTCGGTGCGGTCTCCGATGCGGCTCCTGATGGCGATCCCGGCGCAGCTTATGGTGGCGACCCCGGCGGCGACCCTGGAGACGGGGTCACCGGCGGCGTCCCCGGCGGCATCACCGGCGGCATCACCGGCGGCATCACCGGCGGCGTTCCCGGCGGCGTTCCCGGCGGCGTTCCCGGCGGTGTCGCTGGCGGCGTCACCGGCGGCCTGTCCGCCGGCGTGCCTGGCCGCCTCGCTCGTGGCCTCGCCGGAGGGCGCGATGACGATCCCGATGTCGAGGCGCAGTTGCAGGCGCTCGGGTGGCACGCGCTCCGATACCAGGCCCACCTGGCCTTCCCCGGCGAGCGCCTGTTGCGCCTGTCGATGGATCTGGCCACGGGCACGGCGGGCGTGCTGCTAGCGGTCGGCGCGGCGTTGCACGATGCGCCCGTGACGCTGCCCCTGATGACGGTTTCCGGCCCCGAGACGGAGGGATAGGGAATGACGCTCCTCGATCTTCAAGGGCTCGAGCCCGAGACCCCCGGCGGCGGCTTCGACAGCTGCCACAGCCGGTGTTGTGGCGGAGGCGCGAGCTGGCTGAGCCTGTTGCTCTGCTGACTCGGCCCCATCGACTCCGGGTCCCGGGGGAGCGGCGCGGTTCCCCCGGGGCTCGGTCACCATCGTGCGATGGCGCAGGTTAGAGCCAGCCCGAGTTGCTGGCGATCCGCACCGCGTCGAGGCGGTTGCGCGCGCCCGTCTTGCACATGATGCGCGAGAAGTGGTTGCGCACCGTCCCCACCGACAGGAACAGCGCGGCCGCGATCTCGGCCGAGCGCGCACCCCGCGCCGCGATGCGCAGCACCTCGAGTTCGCGCCGGGTGAGGGGGTTGGACGCCGACTCCAGCGCGGCGATCGCCAGGTCGGGTTCGACGGCCCGGCGGCCTGCGGCGACCTGCCGCAGCCCTTCCGCCAGTTGCTCGGGCGCCACGTCCAGGCTGAGGAAGCCGAGCGCGTGGGCGGCGAACGCCCGCCGTACGATTCCGGGGTTGGGCTGGGCGGCGAGGATCAACGCCCGGCATGCCGGCGCCTTCTCGTGCAGCCGTTCGGTGACGGCCAGGCCGTCTCCGGGCAATTCCAGGTCGATGACCGCTGCGTCGGGGCGCAGTGTCAGGGCGGCGGGCACCACGTCCTCCCCGCTGCCTACGTCGGCGACGACCACGAGGTCGAGTTCGGCCTCGAGCGAGGCGACCAGGCCACGCCGCACCAGCGGCACGTGCTCGGCGACGAGGATCCGGATCAAAGCACTCCCCACATATCCCAGGGTGATCGAGTGACTGCGCACTGTCAACGAAGTCTCTCGACTTGGCAAAGCGTGCGCAAGCGGTTCAGGCGTGGAGACTTCGACTAGTCTGTGGCCAACGGGAGGGTGTGGATGGACTGGTTGATCTTCCTGGCGGGGATTCTCATCATTCTCGTCGGGCTCATGGTGTCGATCGGGTTGCACGAGATCGGGCACCTGGTCCCCGCCAAGCTCTTCGGCGTCAAGGTGACGCAGTACATGGTGGGGTTCGGGCCGACGATGTGGTCCAAGCGGAAGGGCGAGACCGAGTACGGCGTCAAGTGGCTGCCGTTCGGCGGCTACATCCGCATGATCGGCATGCTCCCTCCGCGTCCGGGCGACGACCCGAACATGGTGCGCCAGACCTCCACCGGACCCTTCCAAGGCCTGATCGAGCAGGCTCGTGACCTGGCCCAGGAGGAGGTGCGGCCGGGCGACGAGAACCGGGTCTTCTACCGGAAGAAGTGGTGGCAGAAGGTCATCATCATGTCCGGCGGCCCGTTCATGAACATCCTGCTGGCGTTCGTGCTGTTCGGCGTCGTCTACATGGTCATGGGCGTGCAGACGCTCAAGCCGGTCCTCGCCCAGGTGCAGCAGTGCGTGGTCTCGGCGGAGGTCCAGCAGAAGGACCCCAACAGGGCGTGCACGGCGGCCGACCCCAAGACGCCGTCGGCGCAGGCGGGGCTGAAGCCGGGCGACAAGGTCGTCTCCTTCAACGGCACTCCGATCGCCCGCTGGGAGCAGGTCAGGGACGGCATCCGCGCCGCGGGCGCCTCCCAGGTCACCCTCGGCATCGAGCGCGACGGAAAGCTCCAGGACCTGAAGGTCGCGCTGATCGCGCAGGACATGCCCAACGTCGAAGACCCGAAGAAGATCGACAAGGGCGTGGGCTACCTCGGCGTCGTCCCGCAGGTCGTGATCGAGCAGAAGGACTTCCCCTACCTGGTCACCGAGTTCGGCGAGACCGTGGGGCACGTCGGCGAGTCGCTGATCAACCTGCCGCAGCGCATGGTGGGCGTGTGGAACGCCGCCTTCTCGGGCGACGAGCGCGACGCGAACGGCCCGATCGGCGTCGTCGGCATCGGCCGCATCGGCGGCGAGATCGCCACGATGGACATCGCCGTCGAGAACAAGCTGATGGTGTTCGTCAACCTGCTGGCAGGCTTCAACCTGGCCGTGGGCCTGTTCAACCTGATCCCGCTGCTGCCGCTCGACGGCGGCCACATCGCGGGCGGCCTGTGGGAGGGGCTCAAGCGCGGCTTCGCCCGGATCGCCCGGCGCCCCGAGCCCGCTCCCGTCGACGTGGCCAAGGTGCTCCCGCTGACCTACGCCCTGGCCTTCGTCTTCATGTTCATGGCCGGCCTGCTCGTCTACGCCGACCTGGTCAACCCGGTGAAGCTGACCGGCTGACCTACTCGCCCGTGGCCCCGTCGATCCGCTCGCGCAGCAGGTCGGCGTGGCCGTTGTGGCGGGCGTACTCCTCGATCATGTGCACGTAGATCCACCGCACGGAGTACTCCCCTCCCGAACGCGGGTGGACGACCACGTCGTCGAGCGTGACCTTCTCGCCGATGGCGCGGGAGGCGGCGACCTCCTCCCGCCACAGGGCGAAGGCCGACTCGCGAGTGTCGTCGGCGGCCTTCGTGAAGTCGGTCTCGCTCCCGTCGGCGTGCCAGAAGTGGGGCGGCGCGTTCTCGCCGGCGATCACGCGGCGGAACCAGCCGCGCTCCACGTCGGCCATGTGGCGCAGGAGCCCCATGAGCGACAGCGGCGACGGCTCGATGTTCTGCTGCCGCAGTTCCTCGTCGCCGAGCCCTTCGCACTTCCAGGCCAGCGTGTCGCGCTGGTGGTCGAGGAAGGCCTTCAGCGTCTCGTACTCGGGAGCGATGTGTGGGGTCTCAGCGCGTGTCATAGCGTTTGATTATGGACCCGCTGGAGGAGCTCCGCCGCCGGTGCATGGCGATGCCGGAGGCCACGGAACGCGTCAGCCACGGCGAGCCGACCTGGTTCGTGCGCGGCAAGAAGACGTTCGTCATGTACGCCGACCACCACCACGACGACCGGCTGGCCTTCTGGTGCGCGGCACCGCCGGGAGTGCAGGAGGAACTGATCGCCGAGGATCCCGAGCACTACTTCCGCCCGCCGTACGTCGGGCACCGCGGCTGGCTGGGCGTCTACCTCGATGTGGAGGTCGACTGGAAGGAGGTCGGCGAGATCGTCGCCGACGCCTACCGCTGCGTGGCGCCCAAGACGCTCGTGGCGAGGATGAACGCCGACCGCCCGGAGGCGTGAGTCAGGCGCGGGCGCGCACGGCCAGGATGTTGGGCACGGCGTGCTCGCGCGGCTCGTGGACGCTCTCGATCGTCAGTCCCGAGGCGATGAAGGCGTTGAGGAAGTCCGACAGCGGCAGGTGGTTCATCCCGACGCGGTCGCGCACACCCTGGGCGTTCCACCACGGAGCTCGCTCGTGCCAGCCCCGCTGCCGGTAGGTGTGGTGGACGACCACCCCGTCCTCCATCACCTGCACGTGCGGCCCGTTGAAGCAGGGATGCACGCCGTAGAAGACGAAGACCCCACCGGGGCTGAGCACCCTGGCGGCCTCGCGCAGCATGGCGGGGAAGTCGGGCAGGTCGGTGGAGGTCCACAACGACACCACGGCGGGCAGGCTCGAATCGCGCAGCGGCAGGCGCCCCGCGTCGGCCTGGAGCAGCGGGCCCCCGGTCCTGGTCCTGGCCAGGCGCAACTGGTCGGCCGACCGGTCGAGGCCGAGCGGGATGCGTTCGGTGTCGCGGATGACCTCGAAGTACTGCCCCGTGCCGCATCCCAGGTCGAGGCAGAGCCCTTCTCCCGGGCCCAGGATCTCGGCGAGCGGCGCGTAGTTCATGCGGTAGAAGGAGGAGTTCCAGGTGTCGTACCAGTCGGCCAAGCCGTCATAACGAGCCTTCATGGGACCAGCTTCACCCACGGAACGGGACAAGGAGCACCCCACCCAGGCGTCCGCGCCAGATACCTGGGTGGGGCACGGCTGTTCAGAGCATCGAGATGTGCACGTGGTCGTAGTGGTTGGCGGTGATGCCGCCCCGGTCGGACATGGCACGCCACCCGCTGCCCTGGTTGATCCGCTGCTTCCAGATCACGTATTTCACGCCGAGCTTGTCCATGTTCTTCACGGCCCAGGCGGCCACCTGGTCGCCGAGCGTGTTGCCCGCCGCGCTCGGCATGGCGCCGCCGGAGCTCATCATGAAGTCGCACGCCCTGCCGAGCGGGTGTTCGCCGCTGTTGTCGACGCGGTAGCAGCCGACGGAGAACTGCAGGGCGAAGTTCTTCTGGACCTCCGCGCGCATCAGGCGGGTGCGCGGGGTGATGTTGTCGGAGCCGCTCGGCAGTTCGGGGGCGAAGCTGCCGTCGGAGCGGCGGCCGGTGCCGTACGGCACGAGGTCTTCGAGCTTGTCCTTGATCTCGCCGATCAGCTTCTCGGCCTCCTTGCGCTGGCTCGCCAGCTCGGAGGTCTCGGTCTTGATCTGCGCGGCAAGGGCGGTCGCCTGCTCGGCGGCCTGCTGCTTGGCGTCGCGGCCGGCCTTGACGCCGGCGATGGCGGCCTTCTGCTCCTCGGTGATCTCGTTGAGCACGGCGGCGCCGGCGCTGGAGTCGGGGGTGAGGAAGGGGGTCACGCCGGGGTTGCCCTGGTAGTGGAGCTGGGCGATCTGGCTGATGAGCTTGTGCGCGTCGGCGAGCTGGGCCTCGGCCTGGACGAGCCGGTCTCTGGCGGCCTTCTCGTCCTTCTGCGCCTTGGCCAGGGAGACCCGCTTGGCGTTGTAGGCCTCGAGGAGCTTGTCGATCTTCTTGTCGAGGCTCGTCAGCTCGGCCCGGAGCTTGGACTCGCTCGGCTTGGGATCGGCCGCGGCGGGGGAGCCGCCGACGGTGAGCGCCACCGCGGTGCAAACCACCGCGGTCAGCATTGCGGACTTGGCCGCCAAGAGCCTTCCTCTCCTCCTGCCGACCGGGTTAGCTGACGGGTTCGGGCGCGGAGAGCTGCCCTACCACCGAAGTGGATTCACCCCAGGTGCGATGGGTCCCCGGTTCCCGGGCGACGCGCCCGGGATTAGGCGTGCGACGGCTGTGACAGCCGGTGCGAGAGGGATACTAACGGTAAAACGGAGGTAACGCGACTCCAAGCCGAGACCGCTTAGAGATCTACCTGAGACCTCAGAAGATCGGCGGCCATCTCCGGGGGCACGTCGTTGACGAAGGCGCCCATCGCCGACTCCGATCCGGCCAGGTACTTCAGCTTGCCGGGCGCGCGCCGGATGCTGAACAGCTCCAGATGAAGATAGGCCAGGTCACGGCCCTGACGGACCGGCGCCTGGTGCCAGGCGGAGATGTACGGCATGCGCACGTCGAAGAGCCCGTCGAAGGCGCGCAGCACGCTGGTGTAGAGCGGCGCGAAGGCGGCACGCTCCTCCTGCGTGAGCGCGGGCAGGTCGGGCACCTGGCGGTGCGGGTAGATGTGCACCTCGAACGGCCAGCGCGCGGCGTGCGGCACGAACGCCGTCCACAGCTCGTTGGCCGCCACGACCCGCGGTCCTGCACGCTCGGCGCGCAGGACGTCGGCGAAGAGCGTGGGGGTCTTGGCGGCCGCCGCCAGGTGGCGCCGGGTGCGCGGGGTCACGTACGGGTAGCCGTAGATCTGCCCGTGGGGGTGGGGGAGCGTGATGCCGATCTCCTCGCCCCGGTTCTCGAAGCAGAAGACCTGCTCCACGCCCTCGATGCCGGACAGCTCCGCCGTACGGTCGGCCCAGGCCTCCATGACCAGCCCCACCTGCTCGTCGGAGAGCTGGGAGAAGCTGGAGTCGTGGTCGGAGGTGAAGCAGACGACCTCGCAGCGGCCCACGCCGGCCCTGGAGCCCTCGGGATAAGTGCCCAGATTGGTGGAGAACGACGGGAAGCGGTTCTCGAACACGACGACGTCGTAGTCGGAGGCGGGGATCTCCGACGCGCGGCCCTCGGTCGACGGGCACAGGGGGCACTCGTCGGCGGGAGGCAGGAACGTGCGGGTCTGCCGGTGGCTCGCGATGGCCACCCATTCCTCGGTCAGCGGGTCGAAGCGCAGCTCCGAGGCGAGAGGCCGCGGGTCGAGCGGACGGTGGTCCACGGCGCTTCTGTCGGCGTCGTCGCGACGGTCGAAGTAGATCAGCTCCCTGCCGTCGGCCAGGTGCGTGATGGTGCGCTTCACTTCGTGTCCTCCGCGATCAGTAGTTCCCCGGCGCGCTCCGCCAGTTCCATGCGCGCCTGTTCGTCCAGGCCGGCGTCGGTGATGACGACGTCGGCGCGAGACAGCTCGGCGATCGTGCTGATGCCGACCGTCTGCCACTTGGTGTGGTCGGCGGGCACCACCAGGCGGGCGGCGCACGCCACCAGTGCCCGGTCGGTCTCGGCCTCCAGCAGGTTGGGGGTGGTGAATCCGGCGCGCAGGCTCATGCCGTGCACGCCCAGGAAGACCGTGTCGACGTGCAGGCTGCTGATCGCGGCCACGGCCACGGGGCCGACGAGCGCGTCGGAGGGCGTGCGCACGCCGCCGGTCAGCACCACCGTGCGGTCGTCGCGCTGGTTGCGGTGGAAGACCTCGGCCACGGGGATCGAGTTCGTGATCACGGTGAGCTCCGGCACGTCGACCAGGTGGTGGGCCAGCGCCCAGATGGTGGTGCCCGCCGACAGGGCGATCGCGGTGCCGGGGCGGACGAGCTGGGCCGCGCGGCGGGCGATCGCCTCCTTCTCGGCCTGCTGGCGGCTGGTCTTGGCGGCGAAGCCCGGCTCCTCGGTGGAGCCCGGGCCGCTGATCGTGGCTCCGCCGTGGACCTTCTCCAGGAGCCCGCGTTCGGCGAGCACCTCCAGGTCGCGGCGGATGGTCATGTCGGAGACGCCCAGGTCGCGAACCAGCTCGGAGACCCTGACCGCGCCGTGCCGCCGGACCCGCTCCAGGATCGTCTGCTGGCGCTGCTGTGCGAGCATCGGGCCTCCTTCCAACACATTCCACCAAATTATGACACGCCTGTGTTGAAGTGTGAGCGGTTGACCGGGCCGGGATCCCGCGAGACGTTGTGACCTACACCACATCCTCCTGGAGGTGCCATGGCCAAGCGAGCACGCAAGAGCAGGGCACGCAAGAAGAAGAAGGCGAACCACGGCAAGCGCCCAGCCTCGCGCTAGCCGTACGGCTCGCGGGTGTCAGGGGGTGCGCCAGGCACCCACGAGCCGCGCCATCTGCTCGGCGTAGAACTCGCCGAACTCCTCGCGCCCCATTCCGGTGACCGCCTGCGCGAGCTGGGGGAAGACGACCCCCGCCGCCGACATGGCGAACATCGCGATCATCGCCGCACCCGGATCCACGTCGCCCGGCAGCTCGCCCGCCTCCTGCCGCTGCCGCAGCTCGGCCACGTTGCGCCGCATCTCCTCGACGAACGCCGGGTCGGGCGGCGCCTCTCCCAGGCCCTCCCAGACCATCAGGCGGCCGAAGTCGGGGTTGGCCGCGTTGGCCCGCACGTAGGAGGCGATGAGCGTGCCGAGGTCCTGGTCCGGCTCGGCGAAGGCGCTCTCGTGCCCACGCCACTGGGCCACGACGTGCTGGTAGAGGCCCTCCTTGCCGCCGAAGTAGTAGGAGATCAGCTGCTTGTTGATGCCCGCGCGGGCGGCGATCTCGCTGACCCGTGCCCCGGCGTAGCCCTTGGCTCCGAACTCCTCGACGGCGGCTTCGAGGATGCGGGCCTTGGTGCGCTCGGCGTCGCGCTGCTTGTCCTGGGGCGCTCTTCTCATGCGCCGCAGCTTATCAACCATCCGGATGGTTGACAGAATTATCCGAATGGATGATAGTCGGTGGCATGAGAACTCACATCGCCGTGATCGGCGGCGGAATCGGCGGGCTCTGCCTGGCGCAGGGGCTGCACGGCAAGGGCGTCGACGTCGCGGTCTTCGAGCGGGACCGCACACCGTCCGACCGGCTCCAGGGCTACCGGGTGCACATCGACCCGCAGGGCGCGCGGGCGCTGCGCGAGTGCCTGCCCGAGCCGCTGTGGCGGACGTTCCTGGCCACGACCGGCCAGGGCGGGCAGGACTTCGGATTCCTCACCGAGCGACTCGGCGAGTTGCTGGTCGTCGAGACGCCCCCCGACGCCGAGCACTACTCCGTCAGTCGCATCACGCTCCGGCAGGTCCTCCTGTCGGGCCTGGAGGAGATCGTGCACTTCGGCAAGATGTACGAGCGCTACGAGCGCAACCCCGACGGCACCACGACGCTGCACTTCGCCGACGGCAGCACCTGCGTGGCCGACATCGTGGTCGGCGCCGACGGCGGCACCTCGCGGGTCCGGCGGCAGTACCTCCCGCACGCCGAGCGCATCGACACCGGGATCACGACCGTGGCGGGCAAGTTCCCGCTGACCCCGCGCACCCGCGCGCTCATCGCCCCGCGCCTGGCCGACGGGCCCAACATGATCCTGCCGCCGCCCGGCTTCGGCATGTTCTGCGCCCCCCACGACGTCGCGCGGGCGGTGGGCGAGATCGGGCGCACCGAGCAGGCGGGCGCGCTCATGGACAACAACGCCAGCTACATCCTGTGGGCGGTCGGGGCCTCGGTGGAACGCTTCCCCGGCGGGCTCGCCCGGATGTCGGGCCAGGAGCTGCGCGCCACGGTCTCGGCGCTCGTCGCGACCTGGCACCCCGACCTGCGCCGCCTGGTCGAGCTGAGCGACCCCGACACCGTGAGCCTGCTGCCGATCCGCACCTCCGTCCCGGTCGAGGCCTGGGAGCCCAGCACGATCACCCTGCTCGGCGACGCGATCCACAGCATGACGCCGATGCGCGGCATCGGCGCCAACGTCGCGCTGCGCGACGCCGCGCTGCTGTGCGCCGCGCTCGGCGACGGCACGGTCGAGGCGATCGGCCGCTACGAGCAGGAGATGCGCCAGTACGGCTTCGCGGCCGTACGCGACTCGCTGAAGGCCGCCCAGTCGTTCGTCTCGGAGAACCGCCTGGCCAGGATGGGCTTCAAGGCCTTCCTGCGGACCGCGGCACGCCTGCCCGGACTCAAGGAGAAGGCGTTCGCCTGAGCCCGCTAACGGGTTACCGGCAGGGTGCTGAGCGCCTCGTCGATCCGCTCCTGGGGCAGCGCGAAGTCGCGCATCTCGCCCGACAGGTAACGGTCGTAGGCGGCCATGTCGAAGTGCCCATGACCGCACAAGGCGGTGAGGATGACCTTGGGCTCGCCGGTCTCCTTGCAGCGCAGCGCCTCGGCGATGGTCTCGGCGAGCGCGTGGGTGGGCTCGGGCGCAGGCACGATGCCCTCGGTCCTGGCGAAGCGCACGCCCGCCTCGAAACACTCGGTCTGCGACCGGGTGACCGCCTCGAACATGCCCAGCTCGTACATGTGCGACAGCAGCGGCGACATGCCGTGGTACCTGAGCCCGCCGGCGTGGATCGGGTCGGGCACGAACGAGTGGCCCAGCGTGTGCATCTTCAGCAGCGGTGTGAAGCCCGCCGTGTCGCCGAAGTCGTAGGCGTATCGGCCCCGGGTGAACGACGGGCACGCCTCGGGCTCCACGGCCCTGAAGGTGATGTCGGGATGCTCGCGCATGAACGGGAAGGCCAGCCCGGCGAAGTTGGAGCCGCCGCCGGTGCACCCGATCACCAGGTCGGGACGCTCGGGCAGCTGCTTGAGCGCCTCCTCACCGATCACCGTCTGATGCATGAGCACGTGGTTGAGCACGCTGCCCAGCGCGTATCGGGTGTCGGGATCCTGGCCGGCCACCTCCACCGCCTCGCTGATGGCGATGCCCAGGCTGCCGGTGGAGTCGGGGTGCTCGGCGAGGATCTTGCTGCCCGCGCCCGTCACCGGTGACGGGCTGGCGTGCACGGTCGCGCCGTAGACCTGCATGAGGCTCCGGCGATACGGCTTCTGGTCGTAGGAGGCGCGCACCATCCAGATCTGGCACTCGAGGCCGAACTGCGCGCAGGCGAAGGCCAGGGAGGAGCCCCACTGCCCGGCGCCGGTCTCGGTGGTCAGCCGGCGCACGCCCTCGCGGGCGTTGTAGTAGGCCTGCGGCACGGCGGTGTTCGGCTTGTGCGACCCGGCGGGGGAGACGCCCTCGTACTTGTAGTAGATGCGCGCCGGGGTCTGCAGCGCCTTCTCCAGGCGGTGCGCCCTGATGAGGGGCGTGGGCCGCCACAGCCGGTAGACGTCGAGCACCTCCTGCGGGATCTCGACGAACCGCTCGGTGCTCACCTCCTGGCCGATCAGCTCCATCGGGAACAGCGGGGCCAGGTCGTCGGGGCCCACGGGCTGCATCGTCGCCGGGTGCAGCGGCGGGGGCGGGGCGGCGGTCAGGTCGGGAACGATGTTGTACCAGTGACTGGGAGTCATTTCCCGAGTTTGCTACTCCTTGCGCTCGAGTGCTACCTGTCTGCGAACTTCCGGGACGATCTCCTCGGCGAAGACCGTCAGCTGGCGCTCGTCGTCGCGCTCCGGCCACAGGACGAAGCTGTCCTGGCCGTGCGAGATCGCCAGGTCGGTCAGCTCCTCGACCCACTGGTCCGCCGGGCCGTACAGGAAGCCCGTGCTCCGGTCGGTGACGAGGCCGTTGATGTTGTGGACGCGCCGAATGTCGCGCGGGTCCCGGCCGGCTTGGCGGGCCGCCTCGTCGATTCGGTCCTGGAGCTCCGGGAGCCTGTCGGTGGTGGCCCACGGTGACGACGACACCCAACCGTCGGCCAGGGCGCCTGTCAGGGCCATGGCCCTGGGACCCTTCGCGCCGATCCAGATGCCGATCGGGTGCGTGGGCGCCGGGCCGGACTGGGCGCCGCGCAGGTGGTAGTGCTCGCCCTCGAACCGCTGGTTGCGCTCGCCGCTCCAGATGCGCCTGATCACCTCGATCGCCTCGGCGAGCGCCCCGAGAGCCTGCTTGCCGGTACGGCGGGGCCCGCCGTAGGCCTCGATCGCGTCCCAGAAGCCTCCCGCGCCCAGGCCCAGCTCGAAGCGCCCGCCGCTGAGCAGGTCGAGGGTGGCCGCGGCCTTGGCGAGCACGGCGGGCGGCCGGAGCGGCAGGTTCGCCACGTCGGGGAAGAGGGTGATCCGCTCGGTCCTGGCGGCGATCGTCGTCAGGAGGGTCCAGGTGTCGACGTAGCGCCGCTGGTAGGGGTGGTCCTGGATGCCGATCAGGTCCAGGCCCAGGCGCTCGGCGAGCCGGGCGCGCTCGATCAGCGGGTCGTCGGCGTTCGGCACGAGGAAGTAGCCGAAGCGCAGGTCACGTCCGTAATCGCTCATGTCCCGCGTAACCGTTTCGCGGGCGCGGCTCTTCCCGCCGGGGGTGCGTTACCCGGGGATGACGCGCGGGGCGTCGAGCGCGTGGTCGGCGGAGGCGATCATGATGGTCCTGCCGTTGGAGTAGCTCACGATCGAGTGTCCCGAGCGCTCACCCACGCGCCTGGCGACCTCCTGCCACCGGGCCCGGTCCTCCTCGGTGTCGGCGGTGATGCGGAAGGTGCCGTGCTCGCGCAGCTTCTGCTCCACGAGTTGGGTCATGTGGACGTGGAAGCGGGCTTCCTCATCGGGCGTGAGGGGAGTTCTCATCCCTCGATTATCGCCGGGTGGCGGGGGTCGTCGACCTTGACGGCGATATCCGCGGCTTTCAGTGGACTTATCTCCCTTTCGTAGCGTTCGTACGCCGGGAGCTGCCACTGGAGCGCCTCCCCGGTCTTCCTGCGCACCGCCGCCCGCGACAGCCACAGGTGCACGGTCAGGTCGAACGCCAGCCCCCGGCCCAGGAGCAGCGTGCCGTCCATGAGCACCACGCCGCTCTCCGGCACGGGCGTGTACGGCACGCGGTAGGCGCGGTCGGTCTCGGCGTTCCACAACTTGGTCAGGACGCTTCCCCGGCGGTCGAGCACCTCCCTGCCGAGCGCCTTGGCGTCCAGCCAGGAGTCGTAGAACTCGTCAGGATCCGTCCTGCCGTACTCCAGCCGCAGCGAGGCGGGACGCAGGAAATCGGCCGCCGACACCCGGACGGGCGCCCTGCCCGCCGCCTTCAGCGGCTCCACCAGCGCGTCCGCGAGCCTCCCCGGCTCCGCCCCCGGCGCGCCGTCGACCGCCACCCTGGCGGCCCCTCCGGACACGATCCGCTCGGCCAGCTCCTCGATCAGGTGTTCTGGAGAAATCGCCCGCGCACGCACGACTCCACGCTAATGGTGGCTAGCCTCGACTCATGACGGAACTGACGCTCATGGCTGTCCACGCCCACCCCGACGACGAGGTGATCAGCACCGGTGGGATCCTGGCCCGCTACGCGGCCGAGGGCATCCGCACCGTCCTGGTCACATGCACCAACGGAGAGCAGGGCGACGGCCCCGGAGGCGTCAAGCCCGGCGACGACGGCCACGACGAGGCCGCCGTCGTCGCCCAGCGCCTCGCCGAGCTCCAGGAGTCGGCCGGGCACCTCGGGATCCAGCACGTGGAGCTGCTCGGCTACCGCGACTCGGGGATGGACGGGTGGGAGGGCAACGCCCATCCCTCGGCCTTCGCGAACGTCCCCCTGACGGAGTCGTCGGCCGCGCTCGGGGCGTTGATCGAGAAGTACCGGCCGCAGGTGATCGTCACCTACGACGAGAACGGCGGCTACGGTCACCCCGACCACATCCAGGCGCACCGCATCGCCGTGGAGGCGTTCGCCGCCACCGGCATCCCCGACAAGCTGTACTACACCGCGATCCCGCGCTCGGGGATCCGGGAGATGTTCGAGTTCGTGCGCTCGCTCGGGCTGGACTTCGGTGAGTTGCCGGAGGAGTTCGGCACCCCTGACGAGCTGGTGACGAGCGCGGTGGACGTGTCGGCGTACATCGAGCAGAAGGTGACGGCGCTGAAGGCGCACGCGTCGCAGACGGAGAACATCTTCCTGCTGCAGCTGCCGGAGGAGGCGCAGCGGCGGGTGTTCGCCACGGAGCACTTCATCCGGCAGCGGAGCCGGGTGGAGGTCCAGGGGCAGGAGGACGACCTATTCGCGGGCCTACGCCCCTGACGCGGGAGCCTCCACGAAACAGAACTCGTTCCCCCCAGGGTCACGCATCACCTGGAACGCGCCCTGGTCGTCCTTCTGGAGCGCCCCCGCGCGCGTCCCGCCGAGCCGCTCGGCGCCCGCCGCGGCCGCGTCGACGTCCGGCACGGCCAGGTCGAGGTGGAGGCGGTTCTTGAGGCTCTTGGGCTCCGGAACCTTCTGGAAGGCCATCCGGAGCCCCTGAGGGGGATCGACGTACGACCACGCGGGGTCCCTGTCGACGGGGAGCCCGCCCAGGAGCGCCCCCCAGAAGGCGGCCAGGACGGCGGGCTCGCCGCAGTCGACGACGAGCTGGCTCTGTCGAGGTTGGTCATGCATGCGTCCACGCTAGGGCGCACCACGCGCCCTTCGCGATCGCGGAAAGGGGGGAGTCGGGGCGACAGGATTTGAACCTGCGACTTCTTGCTCCCAAAGCAAGCGCGCTACCAAGCTGCGCCACGCCCCGGTGTCGTCGCGTGCGCAAGCTGTCGGAGACTCCGGTACGCTTACGCCCTGACGACCGGATGAAGTCTAGACCAGACTTCGACCGGCTCGCGCGGACGTAGCTCAATGGTAGAGCCCCAGTCTTCCAAACTGGCTACGCGGGTTCGATTCCCGTCGTCCGCTCTCGTCGCGAAAGGCCAGGTCAACCCGCTAGGGTGCCTGGCCTTTCGTGTTTTCCCGCCGGGATGCCTGTTCGAGAAGCAGCCGTTCGATGCGGTCCAGCCGCTCCCGCATCTCCGCCAGGTCGCCGACGGACACGTTCTCCTCCTCCGGCCGCAGCCGTACGAGCAGAGCCCCGCCCGGCTCCAGCGTCACCGACTGCGTGTCCGCGACCGACGACCCGCCCTGCTGCAGGATCGCCTGGTCCACGTCGCTGCGCCGCAGCCCCAGGCGCCGCAGCGCCGACGCGATGTAGGCGCCGTCGGCGGCGAGCACCGTGGGCTTGCCCTTGAACCACCAACCCACCAGCGGTACGGCCTCGGCGAGCCGTACGGTCACCGCGTTGGCGGCGAGCAGCACCACCGCGCCGAACAGCCCTCCCCACAGCGAGTTGTCGGGCCCGATGACGGCGTTCTGGACGACGTTCGACAGCAGCAGCATGACGACGAGGTCGAATCCGGTGAGCTGGGCGAGTTCGCGCTTGCCCGCGAGGCGGAGCAGGACGGCGAGGGCGAGGTAGACGCAGACGGTTCTGATCGCCTTGTCGAGGAGGGGGACGCCGGTGACGAGCAGGTCATTCCACATGTCCATCGTGATCAGCCAGGGTAGTGGGGGCGGGCCTGGCTAACGGGTAGCCACACGGAGGCGACAGCGCTCGCGCCACAGGAGGGCGTGCGCAGCCTCAGCGACGCACCTGGATCAGTCGTCGGTGCGGAAGAGGGCCCAGACGGCCTTGCCGCCGCCGGTGAGGGAGTCCCAGCCCCACCGCTGGCTGTAGGTCTCCACGATGTAGAGCCCGCGGCCGTTCTCGGAGCAGAAGTCGGGCTCCTTGGGAAGCGGCGCCTCGTCGCTGGGGTCGGTCACGGCGAGTAGCACGTGGGGGTCCGACAACATGAGGAGAAGCGTGATCTGGGGCGTGCCACGGGTGTATCGGACGGCGTTGGTGACCAGTTCCGACACGACCAGGGCGGCGTCGTCCCCCAATTCGGACAGTCCCCAACCCGACAGGGTCGAGCGGGTGACGTCGCGTGCGGTCTTGACCGAGTCGGCCTGAAAGGGGAGGGGCCAGGAGCACACGCGGGAGAAATCGACCTCGCGAGTGATCTGGAGGCACTCGGCAGTGACCACGGGATCCATCCTGCTGCTACCTGTTTGCCCCAATATGCACTAGGCCATCATGGGTTACCAGGCGAGCATCTGCAAGACCCAGATGCACGTGCAGCTGCAAAACCCGCGGATGGCCGAAGAAGCCGAAACGGACACGGGGTTGAGACCTTGTCATAGCGGCGCATCGGGTGTCACTGTGTGTGCGGGAAGGAGGCAGGCGTGACGCCGAACCAGCGGAACCACCCGTACGCGGGGCCCACGGCCCTGCGCATCCTCCTGGGCTCCCAACTGCGGAAGCTGCGGGAGGCCAAGGGTGTGACGCGGGAGGAGGCAGGCCACCTCATCCGCGGCTCGGAGTCGAAGATCAGCCGCATGGAGCTCGGCAGGGTCTCCTTCAAGGAGCGTGACGTCTCCGACCTGCTGTCGCTGTACGGCGTCGAGGACACCAAGGCCCGACAGGCCGTCCTCGACCTGGTCGTGCAGGCGAACGAGCCCGGCTGGTGGCAGCGCTTCAACGACCTGCTCCCCACGTGGTTCCAGTCGTACGTCGGCCTGGAGGAGGCGGCCAGCCGGATCAGGACCTACGAGGTCCAGTTCGTGCCCGGCCTGCTGCAGACGAAGGAGTACGCACGGGCGGTGGTGACCGCCGGCGTGGCCGGCATCAGCCAGGACGAGATCGCCCGTCGCGTCGACCTGCGCCTGGAGCGCCAGCGTGTGCTCGACAGGCCTGACGGCCCGATCTTCTGGGCCGTGATCGACGAGGCCGCCCTGCGGCGGCCCATCGGCGGCGGCGAGGTCATGAAGGCCCAGCTGGAGCACCTGATCGACCTGATGCGGCAGCCGCGGATCACGATCCAGGTCATGCCGTTCAGCTTCGGCGGTCACAGCGCCGAGGGCGGTGCGTTCAGCATCCTGCGCTTCCCCGATCCCGACCTTCCCGACGTCGTCTACGTGGAGCAGCTGGCCAGCGCGCTCTACCTGGACAAGCGGGACGAGGTGGACCGATACAGCCAGGTCATGGAACGGCTGTGCGCGGTGAGCACCACTCCGGACGAGACCGTCGAGCTGCTCAGGTCTATCGCCGAAGAGTTCTGAGTGCACAATTGTCTGCCCTAGACTGGCAGACGGCGTGGCGCAGCATGCCCACATGAGCGGCGCGTGAGCCGACCAAAGGCGCGCCGCCGTTCATCTCGAAGCTTTATCCAAGGAGACCACCCCGTGAAGACCGCTGTCGAGGAGCTCAGCCCGACCCGGGTGAAGCTCACCGTCGAGGTGCCGTTCGAGGAACTGCGCCCGAGTCTGGATGCGGCGTACAAGCGGGTCGCGGAGCAGGTCCGCGTCCCCGGCTTCCGCCCCGGTAAGGTTCCTGCCCGCATCATCGAGCAGCGCTTCGGCCGCGCCGTGGTGCTGGAGGAGACCCTCAACGACGCGGTGCCGAAGCTCTACAGCCAGGCCGTCGACGAGGCCGACGTCTTCCCGGTGAGCCAGCCCGACATCGAGGTCACCAAGATCGAGGACGGCGAGCAGATCGAGTTCACCGCCGAGGTCGACATCCGCCCCAACTTCGAGGTGCCCGACTTCTCCGGCATCGAGGTCACGGTCGACTCCGCCGCCGTCACCGACGAAGACATCGACCAGCAGCTCGACGGCCTGCGCCAGCGCTTCGCCACGCTCGCCGGCGTCGAGCGCGCCGCGGCCAAGGGCGACTACGTCGTCATGGACCTGCGCGCCGAGATCGACGGCGAGAACATCGAGGAGCAGCAGGCCAGCGAGGTCTCCTACGAGGTCGGCGCCGGCTCGGTCCTCCAGGGCCTCGACGACGCCCTCGAGGGCATGTCCGCGGGCGACGACAAGAGCTTCAAGACCGAGCTCGTCGGCGGTGAGCAGGCCGGCCAGGAGGCCGACGTCATCATCAGCCTGAAGCAGGTCAAGGAGAAGGTCCTGCCCGAGCTCGACGACGAGTTCGCGCAGCTGGCCAGCGAGTTCGACACGCTCGAGGAGCTGAAGAACAGCATCCGCGAGACCGCTCGCCGCAACAAGCTCGTCGACCAGGTCGTCCAGGCCCGCGAGAAGGCGCTCGAGAACCTCCTCGACAAGATGGAGATCCCGATCCCCGACAGCGCGCTCAAGTCCGAGGTCGACGCCCGCAAGCACAACCTCGACCACCAGATCGCCGAGAGCGGCCTGTCGCGCGACGCGTTCTTCCGTCTGTACCAGACGACCGAGGACGAGCGTTTCGCCGAGTTCGACACCAACTCCGCCAAGGCCATCAAGGCCGGCTTCGTCCTCGACAAGATCGTCAAGTCCGAGGAGCTCGGCGTCTCCGAGCAGGAGCTGACCAACTTCGTCGTGCGCCGCGCCATGCAGATGGGCGTGCAGCCGAACCAGCTGGCCCAGCACCTGGCCGACAACGACCAGCTCACGCTGGCGATGGTCGAGATCGTCCGCGACAAGGCCAAGTCCGTCGTGGGTGACGCCGCCAAGGTCGTCGACACCGACGGCAACGAGGTCGACCTGAAGGCCATCTACACTGAGATCAACGGTGAGGAGCCCAAGGAGATCGCCGACGACGAGGCCTCCGAGCAGTAAGCTCTCAGAAAGGACCCCCGACCGCCTGGTCGGGGGTTTTTTCGTTTTTCGGCGGACTTGACCTGCCCCTGGCCGGGTAGGGCGATGGACTTCCGAGCGGGCGGGTGGAGATGACCGACGAGCTGTTCATCCTGGGCGTGGCGATCGCGGTGGCGCTGGTCGTGGCGCGCACACTGTCGCGGCGGTTCAACCTCCCAGAGGCGATCCTGCTGGTCATCCTGGGGCTGCTGGTCAGCGCCATCCCGGGGGTCGGCAGCATCGAGGTGCCCCCCGAGCTGGTCCTCACGGTCTTCCTGCCGCCGCTGGTCTACCACGCAGCCTTCTTCAGCGCGCCGC
The DNA here is from genome assembly GCF_044456985.1 of Nonomuraea sp. NPDC050663. NCBI lineage: Bacteria > Bacillati > Actinomycetota > Actinomycetes > Streptosporangiales > Streptosporangiaceae > Nonomuraea > Nonomuraea sp. NPDC050663. Next base: position 7,311 of record NZ_JBITGL010000004.1, on the reverse strand, counting down.
GCGAGACCCGCGAGGACGCGGTGCCCATCGTCATCATGGCCTTCAGCCTCACCTGCGTGACGGCGCTGTGCGTCGCGCTGGCGGTCGGCGCCACCGTGCCCGGGCTGGCGGTCGGCGCGGCGCTCGCGCTCGGCGCCGCGGTGGCTCCCACGGATCCGGTGGCCGCCACCTCCGTGATCAAGCGCCTCGGCGCGCCGCGCAGGCTGGTCACCATCCTGGAGGGCGAGAGCCTCGTCAACGACGGCGTCGCGCTGACCATGTTCGGCCTGGCGCTGACCATGCTGCAGCAGGAGGTCACCCCCGGCTTCGCCGCCCTGGAGCTCCTGCAGGTCGTGGTGGGCGGGCTGGCGTACGGCCTGGCGCTGGCCTGGGTGATCGGCCGCCTCCGGCCGCTGATCCGCGACCCCGGCGCCCAGATCGTGCTGTCGCTGGCCACGCCCTTCCTGGCCTACATCCCCGCCGAGCACCTGGGCCTGTCGGGCGTGCTGGCCACTATCGTCGTCGGGTTCTACCTGGGACTGCGCCGCGACGGCCTGCTCCAGCCCGCATCGAGGCTGACCGGCGAGATGTTCTGGGAGGTTCTGGTCTTCCTTCTGGAATCCACCCTCTTCGTCCTGCTGGGCCTGCAGATCCTCGACGTCTTCCACGGCATCGAGGGCGACAGGATCTGGCCCCACGTACCCCTGACCGTGCTGCTGGTGATCGGCGTGGTCGTGCTCGTCCGGATGGTGTGGACGGTCGTGGTCGTGCCGCTGCTGCGCTTCCGCCGCTTCGCCAGCATCGAGTTCAAAGAACGCTTCGTGATGGGCTGGGCGGGCATCAGGGGCGCGATCACCCTGGCGATCGCGCTGTCCATCCCCGCCGAGGCCCAGGGACGCAACCTGCTCGTCTTCATCGCCGCCTGCGTCGTGCTGGCGACCCTGCTCGGCCAGGCGCCCACGCTCGCGCCGCTGCTGCGCAAGCTGGGCATGGGCGAGAGCGAGGCGGAGATGAAGGAGGAGACCGTGGCCAGGGAGGCGCTGCTGGAGAGCGCCCTGGCGCGCATCGACGAGCTCGCCGCCGACGACAAGGTCGACGAGCGCACGGCCCAGGTCTACCGCCAGCTGTTCGAGCTGCGGCTCGACAAGGTCCGCGAGGTGCTCGACGACGAGCGCGAACCCGAGCACGGCAAGGGCAAGATCCGCCGCGAGCTCATCCGCGCGCAGCGCAAGAAACTGGACGACCTGTACGAGCGCCGCAAGATCAGCGCGGACGCGCGGCGCAAGCTAGCGCACGAGCTCGATCTCGAGGAGCGGCGCCGCGTGTCCGGAACTCAAGGGGGATGACATGCGCCGACAGCGAACAGCGCGGGGACGGGGCATGACCTGGGGCCCACCCGCGTTAAGGTCACAAGCAAAGCCAATCGAGAACCACGCATCGGAAGGTGACGCTGTGACCTTCTTCAGCCCAGAGTCGCGAGGTAAGGAAGACGCCTCCTTCCGGCTTGAGGACCAGCTGTACCAACGCCTGCTGCGCGAGCGCATCATCGTGCTCGGGTCGGAGGTGAACGACGGCATCGCCAACCGCATCGCCGCGGAGCTCCTGCTCCTGGCGGCGGATGATCCCGATCGGGACATCTACCTGTACATCAACTCGCCGGGCGGTTCCGTCACGGCGGGCATGGCCATCTACGACATGATGGAATACGTGCCGAACGACGTGGCCACCGTCGGCATGGGCCTGGCCGCCTCCATGGGCCAGTTCCTGCTGTGCGCCGGGGCCAAGGGCAAGCGCTACGCCCTGCCCCACGCCCGCGTCATGATGCACCAGCCCTCTGGGGGCATCGGCGGCACCGCGGCCGACATCGCCATCCAGGCGGAGCAGATGCTCTACGTGAAGAAGACGCTCGCCGAGCGGATCGCCTTCCACACCGGTCAGCAGCTTGACCAGATCGAGAAGGACTCCGACCGCGACCGCTGGTTCACGGCCGACGAGGCCAAGGACTACGGCTTCATCGATCATGTCGTGCGCAACGCACGGCAGGTGCCCTCCCAGGGCGCCGTTTCCTAGGGGGAGCTGACGTGAACATCCAAAGCCGCTACGTGCTCCCGCAGTTCACCGAGCGCACGTCGTACGGAACCAAGACCATGGATCCGTACACCAAGCTCTTCGAGGACCGCATCATCTTCCTCGGCGTGCAGATCGACGACGCCTCGGCCAACGACGTCATGTCGCAGCTGCTGACGCTGGAGTCGCTCGACCCCGACCGTGACATCAGCATCTACATCAACTCGCCCGGCGGCTCCTTCACCGCCATGACGGCGATCTACGACACGATGCAGTTCGTCCGGCCGGAGATCCAGACCGTCTGCCTGGGCCAGGCCGCCTCCGCGGCCGCGGTCCTCCTGGCCGGCGGCACGCCGGGCAAGCGCTACGCGCTGCCCAACGCGCGCATCCTCATCCACCAGCCCTCCACCGAGGGCGGCGGCCAGGGAAGCGACATCGAGATCCAGGCCCGCGAGATCCTCCGGATGCGCGGACTGCTCGAGGAGATCGTTGCCAAGCACACCGGCAAGGATCAGTCCGAGATTCGCAAGGACATCGAACGCGACAAAATTCTCACCGCTGACGATGCCAAGGCGTATGGTCTGATCGACGACATCATTCCGTCGCGGAAGAAGCGAGCTCAGGCCGCGGTTTCCTGACGGGATGCGGACCGCACCGGAACATGCCCATCAAGGCATGTTCCGGTGCGACTCGCCGCCAGGGGGCTCACTGAGGGCCCAGAAGACGGTAACGTCGATACCTGAGCGGTTCGGACCGGGTCCGGCTAATCGGATCGCGGGAGCAGGGCGGTCCCACGCAAAGGAGTATCTGGGGTGGCACGCATCGGCGACGGGGGAGACCTGCTGAAGTGCTCGTTCTGCGGAAAGAGCCAGAAGCAAGTCAAGAAGCTCATCGCCGGTCCCGGCGTATACATCTGCGATGAGTGCATCGATCTCTGCAACGAGATCATCGAGGAGGAGCTCTCCGAGTCCTCCGAGCTCAAGTGGGACAACCTGCCCAAGCCGAGGGAGATCTACGAATTCCTCGACGCCTACGTGATCGGCCAGGACAAGGCCAAGAAGGCGCTCTCGGTGGCGGTATACAACCACTACAAGCGGGTGCAGTCCGGCGACCGGGGTCGTGACGACGGCCTTGAGCTGGCCAAGTCCAACATCCTGCTGCTCGGCCCGACGGGCTCGGGCAAGACGCTGCTCGCGCAGACGCTGGCGAAGATGCTCAACGTGCCCTTCGCCATCGCCGACGCCACCGCCCTCACCGAGGCGGGCTATGTCGGTGAGGACGTCGAGAACATCCTCCTCAAGCTCATCCAGGCCGCCGACTACGACGTCAAGAAGGCCGAGACGGGCATCATCTACATCGACGAGGTCGACAAGATCGCCCGCAAGAGCGAGAACCCGTCGATCACGCGCGACGTATCGGGCGAGGGCGTCCAGCAGGCGCTGCTGAAGATACTGGAAGGCACCACGGCGAGCGTGCCCCCGCAGGGCGGGCGCAAGCACCCTCACCAGGAGTTCATCCAGATCGACACCACCAACGTGCTGTTCATCTGCGGAGGGGCCTTCGCCGGACTCGAGAAGATCATCGAGTCGCGCATCGGCAAGAAGGGCATCGGCTTCAACGCCATCATCCGCTCCAAGGAGGAGATCGACTCCTCCGACATCTTCGCCGACGTCATGCCCGAAGACCTGCTGAAGTTCGGCATGATCCCCGAGTTCGTCGGCCGTCTGCCGGTCATCACCTCGGTGCACAACCTCGACCGTGAGGCGCTCATCCAGATCCTCACCGAGCCGCGCAACGCCCTGGTGAAGCAGTACCGCAAGCTCTTCGAGCTCGACGGGGTGGAGCTGGAGTTCACCGACGACGCGCTCGAGGCCATCGCCGACCAGGCGATCCTGCGCGGCACCGGCGCCCGCGGCCTGCGGGCGATCCTCGAAGAGGTGCTGCTGAGCGTGATGTACGAAGTGCCGTCGCGCCAGGACGTCGCCCGGGTGATCATCAACCGGGGCGCCGTGCTCGAGCACGCCATCCCGACGCTGGTCCCGCGCGACCAGCTCGCGGCCAAGCAGCAGCGCACGCCCCGGGAGAAGTCGGCCTGAACCGACCGCACCACCGCTGAGCGCCTCGACCCCTAGGTCGGGGCGCTTCGCCGTACCTGGGAGAGCGGTCGGTGCCGGGTTGGGCTCTGGTGGCCGCCGGGCGGCTCTAAACTTGAATACCGTGACGAAGCCAGAGCTGCCTACCCAGTACACCCCGGCCGACGTGGAGACCCCGAGCTACGAGCGATGGGTATCCGAGGGGTACTTCGGCGCCGACCCGGGCAGCTCTCGCGAGCCGTACAGCATCGTCCTGCCGCCGCCGAACGTGACCGGCGTCCTGCACATGGGCCACGCCCTCGACCACTCGATCATGGACGCGCTCACACGTCGAGCGCGGATGCAGGGCAAGGAGACCCTGTGGCTGCCGGGCATGGACCACGCCGGCATCGCCACGCAGAACGTCGTCGAGCGCAAGCTCGCCGCCGAGGGGCTCTCCCGCCACGACCTCGGGCGCGAGGCGTTCGTCGAGCGGGTCTGGCAGTGGAAGGCCGAGTCGGGCGGGCAGATCCAGGGGCAGATGAAGCGCCTGGGCGACGGCGTCGACTGGTCACGCGATCGCTTCACCATGGACGAAGGCCTCTCGCGCGCCGTCCAGACCATCTTCAAGAAGCTCTTCGACGACGGGCTCATCTACCGCGCCGAACGCATCATCAACTGGTGCGTGCGCTGCCACACGGCCCTGTCCGACATCGAGGTGGAGCACAGCGAGGACGAGGGCGAGCTCGTCTCGATCAGGTACGGCAGCGGCGACGAGTCGATCGTGGTGGCCACCACCCGGGCCGAGACGATGCTCGGCGACACCGCGGTGGCCGTGCACCCGTCCGACGAGCGCTACTCCCACCTGATCGGCAAGACGGTGGAGCTGCCGCTGACCGGACGGCACATCCCGATCGTGGCCGACGAGCACGTCGACCCGTCCTTCGGCACCGGCGCGGTCAAGGTGACCCCGGCGCACGACCCCAACGACTTCGAGATCGGCCGGCGGCACTCCCTGCCGTCGCTCACGATCATGGACGAGACCGGCCTGATCACCGAGCACGGACCCTTCGAGGGGCTCGACCGGTTCGAGGCGCGTCCCGCGGTCGTCGCGGCCCTGCGCGCCGAGGGGCGGATCGTCGCCGAGAAGCGGCCCTACCTCCACGCGGTCGGCCACTGCTCGCGATGCAAGACGGTCGTCGAGCCGAGGTTGTCGCTGCAGTGGTTCGTCAACGTCCAGCCGCTGGCCACGGCCGCAGGCGACGCGGTGCGCGACGGGCGCACCCGGATCCACCCGCCGGAGCTGGCCAAGCGCTACTTCGACTGGGTCGACGACATGCACGACTGGTGCATCTCGCGGCAGTTGTGGTGGGGCCACCGCATCCCGGTCTGGTACGGGCCCGAGGGGGAGGTCCTCTGCGTCGGGCCCGACGAGGAGGCTCCCGAGGGTTACGTCCAGGACCCCGACGTCCTCGACACCTGGTTCTCCTCCGGGCTGTGGCCGTTCTCGACGCTCGGCTGGCCCGAGAAGACCCCTGAGCTGGAGCGGTTCTACCCGACCTCGGTCCTGGTGACCGGCTACGACATCCTGTTCTTCTGGGTCGCCCGGATGATGATGTTCGGCCTGTACGCCATGGACGGCCGGCCGCCCTTCCGGGTGGTGGCGCTGCACGGCATGGTGCGCGACCAGTACGGCAAGAAGATGTCGAAGTCGTTCGGCAACGTCGTCGACCCGCTCGACTGGATCGACAGGTTCGGCGCCGACGCGACGCGCTACACCCTGCTGCGCGGCGCCAACCCCGGCTCCGACGTGGCGGTCAGCGAGGAGTGGGCGGCCGGTTCCCGCAACTTCTGCAACAAGCTCTGGAACGCCACCCGCTTCGCGCTCATGAACGGCGCGTCGGTCGGCTCGCTCGAAGGGGCGCAGCTGACCGCGGCCGACCGGTGGATCCTGTCCAGGCTGCAGACCATCACCGCTCAGGTCGACGCGGCCTTCGACGACTTCGAGTTCGCCAAGGTCTCCGACCTGCTCTACCACTTCGCGTGGGACGAGGTCTGCGACTGGTATCTGGAGCTGGCCAAGGTCCAGATCCAGGAGGGGCAGGAGCACACGCGGCTGGTGCTCGGGCACGTGCTCGACGCGCTGTTGCGGTTGCTGCACCCGCTGGTGCCGTTCGTCACCGAGGAGTTGTGGCGGGCGGTCACGGGCGGCGAGTCCGTGGTGGTCGCGCCGTGGCCGGTCGTTGACCCACACCTGGCCGATCCCGATGCCGAGAAGGAGATCCTTGCCCTGCAGGAGCTCGTCACCGAGGTGCGGCGCTTCCGCTCCGACCAGGGGCTGAAGCCGGGCCAGAAGGTGGCGGCCCGGCTGGGCCTCGCCGGCACGGTGGTCGCGGGGCACGAGGCGGCGATCCGGTCGCTGCTGCGGCTCGAAGCGCCGGGGGAGAGCTTCAAGGCGACGGCGAGCTTCACCGCCGCCGGGGTCAGCGTCGAGATCGACACCGCGGGCGCGATCGACGTGGCTGCCGAGCGCAAGCGCCTGGAGAAGGACCTGGCCGGCGCGCAGAAGGAGGCCGCCCAGGCCGCGGGCAAGCTGGGCAACGAGCAGTTCCTGTCGAAGGCGCCCGACGACGTCGTGGCGAAGATCAGGGCGCGCGCCGAGCAGGCCGCCGCCGACATCACGCGCCTGGAGGCGCAGATCGCCGCCCTTCCGTCGGGCTAATCTCCTGCTGCCGGCCGGCCCTCACCCACGGGTGGGGGCCGGCTTTGGTTTGGAGGGAATCTTCGCGGGGAAGGCTGTGTTGTTACCTAAGTTGGTCACAGGCACGGTCCGCGGGCTGCTAGTGTTTTCCTCGCAGGGCGGCACGGGCCGACCGCGCGAGGCCGAAGGGCCTCGGTGGGGCTGATAAGCTCTGCACATCCCTCTGATCGAACCCCGAGTCTCGGGCGTGTCCGCACGATTGGACAACGGCCGGGTTTCGGAGTAAGTTAGCGGGGTTGCCTGAAATCCAGCCAGGCGGGCGGTTTGACAAGAAGCGCCCGAGTCTGGTAGGATCGGAACGCGAAGTGTGCGCCTCTCTGAAGTTCTGAGAGAGTAAGCGTCCGTTTCTTGAGAACTCAACAGTGTGTTTAAAAGCCAGTGCAAGAGTTATTTCTTGCAACACCTCGTCTAGAAGTTTCTAGGCATTTGTTG